>JBHYGP010000254.1:0-3935 GCA_051858935.1 Sphingomonas sp. | reverse complement strand
GGTCTGGACGTCGCGATCGGCGATTCCCGCTGCCTTCAGCGCGGTCAGCACCGACGCCATCTGGCGCGCATTGGCGGACAGCGCCTCGGCCGCGGTCGCGCCCTGGCTCACCACCCCGGCGCGGATCAAAGCGATGTCGGGCACGCGGTTGACCCGCCCTTCGGCGACCACGTCGAGTAACGTCCCCTCCGTCACGCTGGCGGCAGCAGGCGCAACTTGCGCAGTCGCGGCGAGCGGAATGGTCGCGGCAAGCGCGGCGGCGGTCATCAGTCGGATCATCGGTTGAGCAACCCCTTCAAAACAAATTGTCCCGCCGCTGCTAGGGCAGGGCGGGACAACGGGGGCTGAACGGCCCCGGCAGCTATGGTTCAGCCGTTCAGCGCGCGCGGCGCGTCATGACGAGGCGATAAAGGGCAAGCAGCACGACCGCGCCAACCGTTGCGGCGATATAGCTGTTGAGCGTGCTGCTCAGGTCCACGCCGATCGACGGCGCGACGAATCCGGCGAGCAGCGCCCCGGCGATGCCGATCAGGATCGTGACGATGATACCGCCCGGATCCTTGCCGGGCATGATCAGCTTGCCAAGAACGCCGGCGACAAGGCCGATGAGGATCCAACCGAGAATTCCGTCGGGCATGTATTCCTCCTGTTATGGCCCCCTCCCCCGATCAGGCTGGAGCGGCGGCAGATTGCCGCATCATCGCTTTGATGAATACCCCAATTTGCGCTGCACTCCCGCTTGCCAAGATTCCCCAAAACGGGCATCTCGCTGCCGCTTCAAAACGGCCCTTGAGGCAAGTGACTTATTCAGATAATACAGCGCGACGGGGAAGGCCCGCGCCGGCGTCGCGCCGGGGGTGAAAGAGGTCGCGCATGAACTATGAGGCTCGGATGTTCGGTGGGGAAGAACGGCTCGCTCTGACGGGTGAGGGTGAAACGCGGTCGCGCCGCAAGCGGTGGATCATCGGCGGCGTCATTGCGCTGGTGGTGATCGTCGCGGCGTGGTTTGCCTTCGCCTCGGGCGGAACCGGCGACAAGGCCGATCCGGCAAAGGCGGGTGCCGCGGGTGCCGCCAAGGGCGGCGCGGGCGGCGACCGCCAGTTGCCGACCGTCACCGTCGCGGTTCCGGGCCGGAGCACGATCGCCAGCGTCATTAGCGGCACCGGGTCGCTCGCTGCGCGCCGCGAAATGCCGGTCGGCGTCGCGGGTGAGGGCGGCATGGTGACGCGCGTCCTCGTCGAACCGGGCGACTGGGTCGGGGCGGGCCAGGTGCTCGCAACCGTCGACCGCAGCGTCCAGAGCCAGACCGCCCAGTCACAGGCCGCGAACATCCGCGTCGCGCAGGCTGACCTCAGCATCGCGCAGGCCGAACTCGATCGCGCGCAGCAACTGCTGTCGCGCGGCTTCGTGTCCAAGGCGGATATCGACCGCAAGACCGCGACCCGCGACGCCGCCGCCGCGCGTGTGCGCGTCGCCCAGTCGCAATTGTCCGAAACCCAGGCACGCAACCGCCGCCTCGACATCCGCGCCCCCGCCGCCGGTCTCGTCCTGACCCGCGCGGTCGAGCCGGGCCAGATCGTCAGTTCGGGCTCGGGCACCTTGTTCCGTATCGCACAGGGCGGCCAGATGGAGCTGCGCACCCAGCTGAGCGAGACCGATCTCCAGCGCATTCCCGTCGGCGCGCGTGCCGAGGTGACTCCCGTCGGCATGGATCAGGTGTTCACCGGCGAGGTCTGGCAGGTGTCGCCGGTTATCGACCCGCAAACGCGTCAGGGCATTGCGCGCGTCGCACTGTCGTTCGACCGTGCACTGCGTCCGGGTGGCTTCGCCTCGGCGCGGATCGTCGCGGGTGGCGCGGTAGCCCCGATGTTGCCGCAGTCGGCGATCCAGAGCGACGTCAAGGGCAATTACGTCTATATTCTCAACGCCAAGGACGAAGCCGAGCGGCGCGCGGTGACGACCGGTGACGTGTCCGACGCGGGTGTTGCGATCACCAGCGGGCTCACGGGGACCGAGCGGGTCGTGCTGACCGCCGCCGCGTTCCTGAATCCAGGTCAGAAGGTCAAGCCGAACCTGACCACGCTGAAGCGTTAAGGGACAACGGGACATGAGCTTTCGCAACATCTCTGCCTGGTCGATCCGCAACCCGGTTCCGCCGATCGTTCTGTTCATTGCGCTGACCATCGCGGGCTTTGTCAGCTTCGCGCGGATGGACGTGAACAACGACCCGGACATCGATTTCCCGATCGTGTGGGTGTCGATCAGCCAGCCGGGTGCGGCGCCGAGCGAACTCGAAACCCAGGTGACCCAGCGGGTCGAGGCGGCGGTGCGCAGCCTGCAGGGCATCGACCAGATCGAATCCAATGTCAGCGAAGGCAATACCTCGACCGTCATTCAGCTCGATATCGGTACGCCGATCGATCGTGCGGTCAGCGACGTGCGCGACGCGATTGCCCAAATTCGCGGCGATCTGCCCGACGGCATTCTCGAACCGATCGTCGGCCGCGCCAATACGAGCGATCAGGAAATCGCGACGTTCACCGCGACCGGCACCGATATGACCATCGAACAGCTGTCCTGGTATGTCGACAATACGGTCGCCAACGAGTTGCTGTCGATCGACGGGCTGTCGGGGGTCGAGCGTATCGGCGGGGTCAATCGCGAAATCCGCGTGATCCTCAATCTGCCCAAAATCCAGTCGCTCGGCCTGACCGCCGCGCAGGTCAACCAGCAGCTGCGGCAGGTCAATCTCAATGCCGCGGGTGGTCGCACCGAAATTTCGGGCAGCGAGCAGTCGGTGCGTGTGCTCGGCAACGCCGCGGATGCGGGCGCCCTGGCTGAAACGCGGATCGCGATCGGTGGCGACCGCAATGTGCGCCTCGCCGACATTGCCGAGGTCAAGGATCTCTACGCCGAGCAGCGCAGCCTGGCCGAGTATAATGGTCGGCAGGTCCTGTCGTTCAACATCAAGCGCGCCAAGGGCGCGTCCGATGTGACCGTGTTCGACGACGCGGAAAAGAAGCTGGAGGCGCTCAACAAGCGCAATCCCGAAGTCCAGTTCAACGTCCTGTTCAACAGCGTCAAATATACCGAGGCCCAGTATAATTCGGCGATGGTCGCGATGATCGAGGGCGCGGTGCTCGCCGTGATCGTCGTGTTCCTGTTCCTGCGCGACTGGCGAGCCACCCTGATTTCCGCGCTTGCGATCCCCTTGTCGGCGATCCCGACCTTCTGGTTCATGGAGATGCTCGGCTTCACCCTGAACCAGATGACTTTGCTGGCGCTCAGTCTGGTCGCGGGCGTGCTGGTCGACGATGCGATCGTGGAGATCGAGAATATCGTCAGGCATATGCGAATGGGCAAATCCGCCTATCAGGCATCGATCGATGCGGCGGACGAGATCGGCGTTGCCGTGCTCGCCACCACCATGTCGATCGTCGCGGTGTTCCTTCCGGTCGGGCTCATGCCGGGCATTTCGGGCCAGTTCTTCAAGAATTTCGGCCTTACAGTCGTCGCCGCGGTGCTGATGTCGCTCGCCATTGCGCGCCTGCTGACGCCAATGATCGCGGCCTATTTCCTGAAGGCCAAGGGTCATGCCAGCCATGGCGAGGGCGCAATGATGGACGGCTATGTCCGCGTCCTGCGCTGGACCCTGGTGCATCGCTGGGTCGCCGTGGCCGCGTTCATGGTCGCTTTGGCGCTGGAGCTGTTCCTCGCCGCCGGCGGTCCGCTGCCCTTCACCTTCCAGCCCAATCAGGATCAGGACGATATCAGCGTCCAGATCGAAATGGTGCCCGGCACCAGCCTCGAACAGACCAAGACGGTCGTCGATCGGGTGACCCGGATCGTCGCCGCGCGGACCGACGTGGTGCAGAATGTCTATTCGCGCACCTTTGTCGGCAATGGGCGGGTTATCGCGATCCTCAAGGATGAGC
>JBHYGP010000253.1:0-3935 GCA_051858935.1 Sphingomonas sp. | reverse complement strand
CAGCTTTGCTCGACCTCGCCCCGCCCACGCCGAACCGCATCAGCAGCGCCGGGCATCGCATGCTCGCGGCGATCGCGCCCGGTGAGTGGCTGCTGACCGAACCCAAAGGCGATGGCGTGACCGACCGCATCGCCGCCGCACTCCACGCCGACACCGCGCTCGTCGTCGATCTCAGCCATGGGGTGGTCGCGCTGCGGCTGGAGGGGTCGTCGGCCACCGCGTGCCTCGCCGCCTATACCGCGCTCGACCTCCGCACGGCAGCGATGCCGACGGGATCGGCGGCGCGCACGCGCTTCGGCGATATCGGCGTCTTCATCGCGCGAACCGGCGATGCGCCGCACTATCTGCTGATCGCCGACCAGAGCTATGCACCCTATCTGGTCGATCTGATCGCGCGCAGCGATCGGAACCCGCTATGACTCGCGCGCGCTGCGTCCTGCGCTTCCGCTGTCCCGACCAGCCGGGCATCCTCGCCACCGTCACGTCGCTTCTCGCCGCCAACGGTTGGGACATTCGCGAGGCCGCGATCTATGGCGATCCTGATAGCGGCATCTTCTTCGTTCGAACCGAGCTGGCGAGCGATCGGGCCGCAGTCGCCGACCTGCCACGCCACCTCGCGCCCGCGATTGCGGCACTCGGCCTGGACTGGGAAGTCCATGACATCGCCCAACCGATGCCGGTGCTGATCGCGGTCTCGAAGTTCAACCACTGCCTCATCGACCTGATCCACAAGGTCGAGATCGGCGCGCTGCCCATCCGCATCGTCGGGGTCGTGTCCAATCACGATCAGGAGCGTGGCTATGTCGAGTGGCACGGCATTCCCTATCATCATCTGCCAGTCGATCGCGCCGACAAGGCGGCACAGGAGCGACGCTTCCTCGACATCATCGACCAGAGTGGCGCGGCGCTGACCGTGCTCGCGCGCTATATGCAGATCCTGTCGGACGATTTCGCGGGCCGCCTCGACGGCCGGTGCATCAATATCCACCACAGCTTCCTGCCAAGCTTCAAGGGTGCGAAACCCTATCACCAGGCCAAAGCGCGCGGGGTCAAGCTGATCGGCGCGACCGCGCATTACGTCACCGCCGATCTCGACGAAGGCCCGATCATCGAACAGGATGTGCGCCGCGTCAGCCACGCCACCACCGCCGAAGAAATGGTGGCGATCGGGCGCGAGGTCGAGGCGTCGGTCCTGTCCCGCGCGGTCCGCTGGCACGCCGAGCATCGCGTGATCGGCAATGGCAACCAGACCGTGGTGCTCACCTAACTCCCCTGCAGCCGCCTTGCCGGGCGCACTTTCCCCTCGCCTTTCGCGCGTGCCGCGTTAAACATCTCGGCCAGCTGACAACGTTATCAGGAGAGGGCCATTGGCCGCACCCATCATGGATATGAGCTCGACCGACCCGCAGCCGGGTGAGGCGAGCGCACAGGGGGTCAATGCTCCCGACCTTCAGGTTTTCGTCTTTGCGCTGTTCTTCATCTTTGGCGGGATCACGTCGCTCAACGACGTGCTGATCCCGAAGCTGAAAGAGCTGTTCACGCTTAACTTCACTCAGGCGATGCTGATCCAGTTCTGCTTCTTCACAGCCTATCTGGTGATCGGCATTCCGGGCGCGAAACTGGTCAAAAAGCTGGGCTATATGCGCGGTGCGGTGGCGGGTCTGGCCACGATGATCGTCGGCTGCCTGCTGTTCATTCCCGCCGCGCAGACCGCCACTTACGCCTTGTTCCTCGGCGCGCTGTTCGTGCTGGCGAGCGGCGTGGTGATCGTTCAGGTCGTCGCCAATCCGTTGATCTCGCTGCTTGGGAAGCCGCAGACGGCACATAGCCGCCTGACCTTTGCACAGGCGTTCAACTCGCTGGGTACGACGGTTTTCCCCTATGTCGGCGCGATCATCATCCTTGGCAGCATCGCCGGGGTCAAGGCCGCCGACCTGACGGGTCCCGACCTTGCCGCTTATCGCACCGCCGAAAGCCAGGCGATCGTCAACGGCTATCTCGGTATCGCCGCAGCACTCGCGGTCGTCGCGATTGCAGTCTGGTTGTTCCGCAATCGCCTCCCCCACAACGCCGACAGCATGGGCGACAAAGAGTTTGTCGGCCGTTCGCGTTATGGCATCGGCCTTTTGCTGTTCATCATCGGCGCCGTCCTCGCGGTCCAGGTGAGCACGATCGCCGGACTGGTCCTGATCATGCTTGCACCGGCCGTGTGGCTGTACGGCAACGACCTGCTCAAGCGTCAGCGCTTCAGTTTCGGCGCGCTCTGCATCTTCCTATATGTGGGCGCGGAAGTGTCGATCGGGTCCCTGATCATCAACTATCTTGCACTCGACCGCGTGCTGGGCCAGCCGGAATCCGTCGTGGCTGAGCTCATCATTTTCTATTGGGGCGGGGCGATGGTGGGCCGGTTCATCGGGTCGGCGCTGATGCGCGTGATCAGCCCCGGCAAGCTGCTCGCCTGTGTTGCGGCAGGTGCGATTGCACTGATCGTCATCTCGTCGAACACCAGCGGCACGGTCGCCGCCTATTCGCTGCTCGCGATCGGTCTGATGAACTCGATCATGTTCCCGACGATCTTCGCGTTGGCATCGGAGCGGCTGGGCAGCCGCGCGGCGGATGGATCGGGGATCATCAATATCGCGATCTTTGGGGGCGCGGTCATTCCGCTCGCCACCGGCGCGATTGCGGACTCGACCGGCAGCCTCGCCATCGCGTTCGCGCTCCCGGCGCTGTGCTACGCGATCATCGCGGGCTTCGGCTACTATGCGCGGCGCCCCTATGACGGGCCGGTAGCCGGGTAAGCCCAAAAGGGTCGAAGGGGCCGGCGGGAGGGATCGCGCCGGCCCCTTCTTCGGGGGATCTCGTGGGGGACGTGCGGTGCGCGTCCCCTATTTCATGTCAGGCCGCGATTGCGTCCTGGCTGGGCAGGCCGGGCATCGCATCGACCCAATAATCGTCGACCGAGCAGCCCGGCACCAGCGCCGGGGCGCACAGCAGCGCCACGCAATCAGCAAGCTGCGGCGCCTCGACCGGGCCAATCGTTTCCTCGACCATCGCCTCGCAACCGCCGGGCGCTGCGAGCAGACGCTCCCGCGCGGCGTGCCACAAACGCTCGGCGTCGGTCAGGGTCAGCGTGACGCTCACACGGAACTCGGGCTGCGGGCCCATGCCCCAGACGCGACGGTCGGGGTCGTTCTTCAAATTGTGCGCTTCACGCAGATCCATCTAGCTCGTCCCCTGTTTTCGAGCGCCAGTATCTCGATCTCCAAAATGCCGGGTGCGGAGCCGAAACGAAATACTGCGCGAATACCTATTGTAGTACTACTATGCCGCCGCACTGGTCGCGCAGAGGCTCCCAAGCGCCCGGGCGTGAGCGCCGACAATGCACAATTCCGCATAGAGCCGGTCCCACATCGTCGCGGGAATGGTCAGCAACGCATCGTCGAGCAGGTGGCGGCGCACTTCGATCCGAACCACCGGATCATGCGACAGGCTCAGGATCGCCGGGAGCGGGCCGAGCGAGCTTTCGTCCGGCAGCTGCTGACGTCCGGCAAGCCGCGCGGCGACCAGATAGCCACAGAGCAGGTCGGCCCCATGGACGTCGAGCCGCACCTCGGAGTCGAGATCAGGACGGCTGAGGCGGATCGACGGGCCGCGTGCGCCGGTTTCTATCGTGACCCGCAACCGGATGCCGGTGGCGTCGATGATTTCACGGATGCGGGGGGCGCTGGTTACCATGGCATTGTTATAGAAAGGTCATCACTGACACGGGTGTAGATACGGAGAATTTCGTCGCATTTTATAAGGGGCTGACGCCCCGAGCGGCACTGGTCCGCTCCCCACCCGGCGACCTATCCTAGATACCTTGAACCGGGTGGCCGGGTGGGGGAGCGGGCCGGTGCCGCTGCAGCGAAGCTGCAAAACTAAAAAAAACG
>JBHYGP010000252.1:0-3936 GCA_051858935.1 Sphingomonas sp. | reverse complement strand
ACCACGTCGAGGAGATCCCGGCCGGCTTCACCCACGCGCTGCTGCTGCGCGGCGAGCTGGTCCGCACCCAATATGGCCTCGTCGCGTCGCTGCCCTGGTTCGACCGGGCGTTGCAGCGCGATCCCTATCGCCACGCGACGCTGATCCAGTACGCCGCGACGCTCGGCGATGCCGGGCAGACGCGCGCGATGCTCGACCTCACCCGCCGCGCGATGGAGGTCCGCCCCCGCAGCCCCCAGGCGCTGTATCTTCAGGCGGTCCTTGCCGCGCGCGCGCAGCGCTTCGACCTTGCCCGCCAGTTGCTGACCCGCGCCGGCGGCGGCGTCGGCCAGCTGCCCGGCGGCCTGCTGCTCGGCGGCGCGCTCGATCTGGAGGAAGGCGCGCACGCCCGCGCGATCGAGAAGCTGCGCACGCTGATCACCCTGCAGCCGATGAACATCAATGCGCGCAAGCTGCTCGCTACCGCTTTGCTTCGCTCGGACGCATCGAAGAACGGCATCGACGTGCTGCGCCCGGTCGTCGCGCGCGGCGACGCCGACACCTATGCGCTGACGCTGGTCGCACGCGGCTATGAACGGATTGGCGAGCGGGCCGAAGCGGCACGCTATTTCGACCGCGCCGCAATGCCGGTGCGCGACAATCCCGACTGGTTCAGCTCGGACGATTCGCTTCCGATCCTCGCCGCCGCAGCGGGCAAGGCGGGCAGCGACGATCCCAAGACGCTGATCCCACTGCTGCGCGGCCTGATCGAGGGCGGTCGCGGCGGCGAAGCGCTCGCCCGTGCGCAGGCTGTAGCCCAGCGCAACCCCGGCGCGCCGGCATCGGCCAGCCTGGTCGGCGACGTGCTGATGCTGCTCAAGCGTCCCGGCGACGCCGTTGCATGGTACAAGACTGCCGCCGGCATCCGCTTCGATGAACCGGCGATGCTCCGACTGGTAGAGGCGCTCGACCGCTCGGGCCAGCGCCAGACGGCCTCGACCACGCTGGCACTCTTCCTGTCGCAAAACCCGTTCAACCTCTCCGCGCTCCGTCTCTCCGCGCATTGGCAGGCGGCGGCGGGCGAGTTCGACGCGGCGATCGATTCGCTCGAGGCGATCCGCCTGCGCATCGGCAATCGCGACGCGGCGCTCCTCGCCGAACTCGCCTTCGCCTATGCCGGTGCCGGTGAGCCCGACCGCGCCGCGCGCTATGCCGAGGCCGCGTACCTCATCGCCCCGAGCAACCCCGCAGTCGCGGGCGCGATGGGCTGGGCGCTGGCACAGGGCGGCGACGACAAGGGCGGCATCGAACTGCTGCGCAAGGCAGTGACCCTCGCCCCGCGCCACCCGATGCTGCGCTGGCAGCTGGCCCAGGCCTATGCCGATGCCGGCCGCAAGGTCGAGGCGGTGACGGAAACCCGCGCCGCCCTTGCCATCCCCGGCTTCACCGACAAGGGCGCCGCCGAAGCGCTGCTGGCGAAACTGGCGTAACGTCCACTTCTTCGTCGTCCCGGGCTTGACCCGGGACCGGGCTTTCTTGCTTTGGACAGCATGCAAGGAAGCCCGGTCCCGGCTCAGGGCCGGGACGACAGGGTAGCTTGCCAACCCCCGCCCCACCCCCTAGCCCGCGGGTCGATGACCGACCCGCTGGACCGCATCGCCGCCGCGCTTGAACGGCTCGCGCCGCCACCGCCACCCGCGCCGGACCTGACCACGCATCCCGCCTATGTGTGGCACCGGAATTTCCTCCAGCCCGCCCGCGCCTTCGCGCCGCTGCCACTCACCGAACTCGTCGGGATCGACGCCCAAAAAGCCACGCTGGTCGAAAATGTCCGCCGCCTCGCTGCAGGCCTTCCCGCGCATGATGCTTTGCTATGGGGCGCACGCGGCACCGGCAAGTCGGCGCTGAGCAAGGCCGCTATCGCCGCCGTTCAGGCCGAAGGCGGGGCCATCGCGCTGGTGGAAGCACAGGCCGACTCGCTCGACACCCTCCCGACCCTGTTCGCGCAACTCGCCGACGCGCCCCGCGCCTTCATCATCTTCCTCGACGATCTGGGCTTCGACGCCGCCTCCGACGGTCGCGCACTCCGCTCGCTTCTCGAAGGCGGGGCCGAAGCGCGACCGGCCAACACCCGCCTGTTCGTCACGGCCAACCGTCGGCACCTGATCCCCCGCAACCTTGAGGAACAGGCAAGCGCGATCAACCCGCGCGACAGCATCGACGACAGCCTGGCGCTCGCCGACCGCTTCGGCCTCAGCCTCGGCTTCCACGCGATCGATCAGGACACTTATGTCGCGATCGTCCGCACCTATGCGCAGGATCACGACCTGCCGTTCGACGCGGCGGAGGCGATCAACTGGGCAACCCGGCGCGGCAGCCGATCGGGCCGGGTCGCGTGGCAATATGTCGTCGATCTGGCGGGGCGAAACGGCAAACGCCTGTGAGGGGGCAGCTCGCCATCCAGCATGTCCATATCCATTGGGACAAGGCGACACGCGGCATGCCCGGGTCGGGCATCCGCAACGCCCTGCCCCGCGAACTGCCCTTCGACCCGCCCGGCGAACGTGAACGCGGCTGGTATCAACGGATCGACTATCAGGCGCGCGACCGCTTCGTTCCGATGATCAGCTATAGCGCGCTGGGCGAGATCGACGCCGCGCTGCTCCCGCTGGCCACGCGGATGGAGGGCAGCGACTATCTCTGGCTGCGCTTCAACGTCGCCAACCGCGCACCGCATCGCCCCCATCTCGACGGATGGATCGTGCGGCTGCCGTTCGGCCAGCGGGTTACACTGCGCTGCAATTCCAAGTCGGACGGCGACCATGACCGCTGGTATTTCGAGGACGTCGTCCATGTCGGCTGGGCCGATACCGCCACACTCGACCTGCCGGTGTTCCGGGAAATCGACGAACGTGCGCTGCTTTACTGACCGCGCGATGGACCTTCGCCGCACCTGCGGGGTTGGGGCGCCATGACTCTCCCCGTCCCCCGCGAAGCCGTCCTCATCGTCAACGCCAAGTCTCGGCGCGGCGCGGCGTTGTTCGAATCGGCGCGCGAAAAGATCGAGGCGGCCGGCATCCGCCTGATCGCCGCGCATCCGGTGAAAGACCCCGACCTGCTCGACGACACCGTCCGCGACGCGATCCGCGGCGGCGCGCCGATGGTGATCGTCGGCGGCGGCGACGGATCGCTGTCGGGCGTGGTCGACGATGTCGTGGGCAAGGACGTGGTGTTCGCCATCCTCCCGCTCGGCACCGCCAACAGCTTCGCGCGCACGCTCGGGCTGCCGCTCGACCTTGACGGCGCAATCAACGCGATCGCCACCGGCAAGCGCCGCCGCGTCGACCTCGGCATGATCGACAACGACTATTTCGCCAATGCCGCCGCGATGGGCCTGTCGCCGATGATCGGCAAGACGGTGCCGCACAATCTGAAACGATATCTCGGCCGTGTCGGCTATCTTGCCTGGGCGCTGTGGTGCTTCGCCCGCTTCCGCCCGTTCCGCGTCACCGTGACCGACGCACGCGGCGCGCACCGCATGTGGGCGAGCGAGGTGCGCATCCTCAACGGCAAATTCCATGGCGGCGTGGTGATGAGCGACGATGCCTGTGTCGAGAGCGGCGAGATGATGATTCAGGTCGTCACCGGCCGCAACCGCTGGCGGCTCGCCTGGGACTGGTATCTGCGCTTCTTCCGCCTGCGCGGCCGCGAGAAAATGGTCGAGGAGTTTCGCGGTACCGAGTTGAAGCTCGACGCTCGCCCCCGCCGCAGCATCTCGATCGACGGCGAAGTGCTCGCCCGTGTGCCGGTGACGGTGCGCGTCGCCGAGCGCGCGATCGACGTGGTGGTGCCGGGCTGAAGTTCGCGCGCCGCGCCCTAATTCACCGTCATGCTGAACTTGTTTCAGCATCCACCGTGCCACCAGCGGCTCAGTCGCGTGCGGAGGGGTGGATGCTG
>JBHYGP010000251.1:0-3937 GCA_051858935.1 Sphingomonas sp. | reverse complement strand
TGTGTCGGTCCATTACAACCTCGCCGACTGGATCGCTCAGGTCGGGGGATGAGCATTAGCGTCCGCACGCTCGATCCCGGCGAGGTGCAGGGCCGCATCGCCGATCTGGCGCGGTTGCGGATCGCGGTGTTTCGCGAATGGCCGTATCTGTACGACGGCGATGCGGGGTATGAGAGCGGCTATCTCGCCAGCTTTGCCGCCGCGCCGCACGCGGTGCTGGTCGCGGCGTTCGATGGCGCGGACATTATCGGCATGGCGACCGCTTCGCCGCTGGCGGCGCAAGGTGCTGCGGTGCTGGAGCCGGTGGCGGCGCACGGGTTCGATGTTCCCGCGACCTTTTACTTCGGCGAGTCGGTGCTGTTGCCGCAATGGCGCGGGCGGGGGATCGGGCATGAGTTTTTCGACCAGCGCGAGGCGGGGGCGCGGCGGGCGGGGGCGAGCCATGCGACCTTCTGTTCGGTGATCCGGCCCGACGATCATCCGATGCGGCCCGAGGGCGCGCGCAGCCATGCGGCGTTCTGGACCGCGCGCGGCTATCGCGAGGTGCCGGGGCTTGTCTGCACGATGAACTGGGCGGACATTGGCGAAGCGGGCGAGATGCCCCATCAGCTGCAATTCTGGAGTCGTGCCCTATGACCGCCTTCACCCTCGCCACCGCCGCCTATCCGGTCGAGCAGCTGATCGCGTGGGATGATTATGCCGCCAAGATTACGCGCTGGGTGTCGGAGGCGGCGGACGGCGGGGCGAAACTTGCGGTGTTCCCCGAATATGCCGGGATGGAGCTGACGGCGCTCGATTCCGCGACTGTCGAGGATTTGCACGGGTCGATTGCGGCGATGGGGCCGCTGGTCGAACGGGTCGATGCGCTGCACGCCGAGCTTTCGATGCGGCATGGCATCCATATCTGCGCGGGCAGCCTGCCGGTGCGGGACGCGGACGGGGTGTTCCGCAACCATGCCCGGCTGTTCGCGCCGAGCGGGAAGATGGGCACGCAGCGCAAGATCGTGATGACGCGGTTCGAGCGCGAAATCTGGGATATCGGCGCGGGATCGCCGTTGAATGTGTTCGACACCGATCTGGGGCGGATCGGGATCGCGATCTGTTACGATGTCGAATTCCCGCTGCTGGTGCGTGCGCAGGTCGAGGCGGGGGCGAGCCTGATCCTGGCGCCATCGGCGACCGACACGCTGCACGGCTATTATCGCGTGCGGGTGGGGGCGCAGGCGCGGGCGCTGGAGAACCAGTGTTACGTCGTGCAGGCGCCGGTGGTGGGGGATGCCGAATGGACCCCCTCGCTCGGCACCAGCCATGGCGCGGCGGGGATTTATGGCCCGCCCGATCTGGGCTTTCCCGAGGATGGCGTGGTGGCGCTGGGCGCGGTCGATGCGCCGGGATGGGTGTTCGGG
Organism: Sphingomonas sp.; assembly: GCA_051858935.1. GTDB lineage: Bacteria > Pseudomonadota > Alphaproteobacteria > Sphingomonadales > Sphingomonadaceae > Sphingomonas. Next base: position 2,531 of record JBHYGP010000251.1, on the reverse strand, counting down.
GAGATCGATCCGGCGAAGGTCGCGCGGGTGCGGGCCGAGGGGTCGGTGTTCAATTACGCGCATTGGGACGAGCAGGGGGCGCGGGTGACGCTGCCGGCGGTGGAGGTTGTGGATTTGCGGTGAACCTTCGATCCTCCCCCTGGCGGGGGAGGATTATCAGGTCGTCGCATCAATTCCTCCCCTGCGCCGCAGGGGAGGAATTTGGTGAATCCCAAGCCCCTTGCCCCCCTGTGCCCAAGTCGCTAGATAGCGTCCCCAATCCGACATCGTGATGGGGTTCGCCGGGTTCCTTGGAAGGAGCCGGGCGGAGAAACCTGTCCCGAAGCCGGGCACATCATTTGTGAGGCGAAAGTGGCCAAGACCAGTCCGTTGGAATTCATGCGCCAGGTGCAGGCCGAGACCAAGAAGGTCGTGTGGCCGACCCGCAAGGAAACGATCATGACCGCAGTCATGGTGCTGATCATGGCGAGCCTGCTCGGCCTCTTCTTCTTCGGCGTCGACCGTCTGTTCGGCGCGATCGTGAACTTCCTCCTCGGCCTTGCGGGCTGAGCGGCCAGATAACGGGAAACATTCCATGGCGGCGCGCTGGTACATCATTCACGCCTATTCGGGCTTTGAGAACAAGGTTCGGGACCAGATCCTGGCCGATGCGACGCGGCTGGGCCTCGACGCGCTGGTCGAATCGGTCGAGGTTCCGGTCGAGACGGTGACCGAAGTGCGCCGCGGCAAGAAGGTGCAGTCGGAGCGGAAATTCTTCCCCGGCTACGTCCTCGCCAAGCTGGCGATGAACGACGACGTCTATCACCTGGTCAAGAATACGCCGAAGGTGACGGGTTTCCTGGGTTCGTCGGGCAAGCCCCAGCCGATCAGCGAAGCCGAAGCCGCGCGCATCCTGAACACCAAGGAAGAAGCCGCCGCCGCGCCCAAGCAGCAGATCAAGGTCGATTACGAGATCGGCGATTCGGTCAAGGTGCTGGACGGCCCGTTCGCGAGCTTCAACGGCGTGGTCGAGGAACTGGATTTCGACAAGTCGAAGGTCAAGGTTTCGGTGTCGATCTTTGGGCGCGCGACGCCGGTCGAGCTGGACTTCGATCAGGTGGAGCGGTCGAAGTGAGGCTTCGAACCATCAGTGGGTTACGGGAAAGCCGGGGTGGAGACGCCCCGGCTTTTTTGTTGTGGTGTCTATAAGCACCTCGCAGGCAGCTCTTAGGTTTTCGGCGCCCCAGCTGAAAAAGGTCGATCGCGTTTTAAAAGGCGAGGTTTAACAGGCGCGGGAGGCTGACTATATAAATCGAGTGTTCACCTCTCTAGCTCGTCTCCGCGCAATCCCAGAAAGGCTGCGATTTAGATACGCGCCGACCCTTGCGCGCTGGTGCCTAAACGCGGCTACGATGCTAGCTCGCAAACGCCTTCGCGATGAGCCTCTGCTTCGTGTTCTCATCGACAATACCGTTCTTGACGTTGCGGTAACGCACGAAAGTCGATGGATCAGCACAGGCACCAAGATGTGGGGCGGAGTGCACCCGGTCGCCACTGGCTATCAGGCGCGGGTGTGTGTCCACAGTTCGGACAACAAATCGGATCGCTATCGCCAGTCGACATTTTTGACTGGCATTGCTCATATGGCACGTCTCGGTGTGATCGAACTCTGTAAATCCGCCGAGCTTGACGACGAGCAATTCCGGCAACCTCCAGGTAGATTTCGGGGCTACGGCTACTTCGATTATAGTCTGTTCAGCGGCATCGAGATGAAGAGCGTTGATGGATGGGTGTTCCCGACGATGGGACCATCATGGATGAAGTTGCCGACCGCAGCTGAGCAACAGCGGGCGCGACTAAAAACCAAAGACGATCCGCTCTTTCGTGATCTGTATGCACTTCTGACTGAACAGCTCGGGAAAAAGTGTGATCAAGACGCTTGGCACATAAGCACCGCAGAGCATCATGGCCTTTTCTGCTTCCTTACTACCGATGGCCCGTTGCTTAAGGCAACCAAGAGTCTTTCCAAAAAGGAGCCTCTCCGCTCACTGAAAACCAAAATCATGTCACCGGAGGAGCTCGCCAAGCATTTAGGCATTCTCCCGGTCGCACCCCACCTTTTGAGCTACAACGATGCGAGCTTCTTCGTGCGGTCCGATATAACGATGCCGGAGGAACGAAGGCGCCGACGCGGCGAGTATAGCAAACCGCGGTAGTCCTGCTTTGCCTTTACTCCCCCCGCCCCCCAATCCGCCACCCGTCAAACATAGGCCGCCCCCCCTTTACCCCTTCCCCTTCCGCCACCCCTTGACCTGATCGAGCGCCGGAAGTGTGGGGAGCGGCTCTTCGTGGGGGCTTTCGCTGGTCGCCGCTGTCGCTGAGCGGCGGGCGGCTTCGGCGATGTCGAAGGCGTCGCGGGCGCGTTGGAGGCGGGCTTCGTACATGGCGGACAGGCGGTAGCTGTGCGCTTCGCGGCTTTCGCCGCGGCGGCGCTTGATGTGCAGGGGTTCTTCCTGGAGGCGGACGCTCTGGTGGTGGAGGCGGAGGAGCAT
>JBHYGP010000250.1:0-3947 GCA_051858935.1 Sphingomonas sp. | reverse complement strand
GGAGGAACGCGCCGCGCCGACCCTGCTCGCCGGGCGTGCGCCGGGGGCACAGCCCGATCGCGTTGCGGTTATCTGCGCGTGCTTTGATGTCGGGCTCAACACCATCGTTGCAGCGATCAGAGACCGTCAGCTTGCCGATGTCGCGGCGGTGGGCGCGGCGCTTCAGGCCGGCACAAATTGCGGATCGTGCCGCCCCGCGCTCGCCCGCATCCTCTCCGAGGTGACCTCCGATGCAGCATGAAGACTTTCCAGCGGGCAGCGTATGGCTGGTCGGTGCAGGGCCGGGCGACCCCGACCTGCTGACGCGCAAGGCGGTGCGGCTGATCGAAGCGGCGGATGTGGTGTTCCACGACGCGCTGGTCGGGCCGGGCGTGCTCGCCCTGATTCCGCAAGGCGTGGAGCGGGTCAGCGTGGGCAAGCGCGCTGGGCGGCATTCGAAGGATCAGGGGGCAATCGACACGCTGCTGGTCGCTGCCGCGCGCGCGGGACGGCGAGTGGTGCGGCTCAAGGGCGGCGATCCGTCGCTGTTCGGACGCTCTGCCGAGGAAATGACCGCACTGCGCAAGGCAGGCTGCATCGTGCAGGTCTGTCCCGGCGTCACCGCAGCAAGCGCTGCCGCCGCATCAGCGGGCGTGTCGCTGTCGCTGCGCGGCCTCGCGCGCGAGGTGCGGTTCGTGACCGCGCACAGCCGCAACGGCGCGGCGCTCGACCTCGACTGGGCTTCGCTCGCCAGTCCCGGCGCGACGCTCGCCTTCTATATGGGGCGCGGCGCAGCGGGGGAGATTTCGCGGCGGCTGATCGCGGCGGGTCTGACCGGCGCGACCCCGGTGCTGATCGCTTGCAATGTCAGCCTGCCCGCAGAGAAGCGCCTGTCGACCCGGCTCGATCTGCTCGACATCGCGACACGCGCCTTCGCCGAGGACGCACCGACGCTGATTCTGGTGGGCGAAGCGGTGGGCGGGGCGGGCGTCGCTGAGGCGGTCGAGAGCGGGGCGTATGACGCGGCTCGCTGAGATCACTGCCTGCGCTGCGACGCTTGATTTCGACGCGGCACAGGCGATCCTTGCGGCGCATGCGCTGCCGCTGGGGAGCGAAGCCGTCGCGCTGGCGGATGCCGCCGGGCGCGTGCTTGCCGAGCCGGTGGTCGCACGGATCGCCGCGCCGCGCTGGGACTGCGCGGCGATGGACGGCTATGCGGTACGGGATGCCGACCTGGCCGACGGCATGCCGCTGCGCGTCACCGGCTCACGCTATGCAGGCGCGGTCGCGGGCGGGCGGCTCGCACCGGGCGAGACGATGCGGGTGATGACCGGCGCGCCGCTGCCCCAACGGGCGGATCGCGTAGTGATGGTCGAGCGCAGCGAAGCGAGCGGCACGCTGGTGCGGCTCTCGCCCCGCGCGGGTGAGCGGGCCCATGTGCGCCGCGTCGCCGAAGATTTCGCGGTAGGGACGGTGGTCGTTCCGCGCGGCACCCTGCTCGATCCGGGCGCGCTGGTGGCCGCCGCTGCGGCGGATGCCGGCGCGGTCAGCGTCTGGCGGCGTCCGCGCGTGCGACTGCTGGCGACCGGGGACGAGATCGTCGCGCCGGGAAATGCTGCGGCCACGCGCAACGCCATCCCCGACAGCCTGTCGATCGCGCTCGCCGCCTTTGCGCGCGGTTGGGGCGGAGAGGTGGTCGCGACCGAGCGCGCCGCCGACGATCCGGTAGCGATCCGCGCTGCGGCCCGGGCTGCGCTGGGCGATGCCGATCTGCTCGTCATCGCGGGCGGAGCCTCACGCGGCGATCGCGACCATTGCCGCGCGGCGCTGGCGGCAATGGGGCTGGAAATCGGCTTCGCCGATATCGCGATCAAGCCAGGTAAGCCGGTGTGGTTCGGGCGGCTCGGCAGCCTCGTGGTGCTGGGGCTTCCCGGCAACCCGACCGCTGCGCTCACCGTCGCGCGGCTGTTCCTCGCGCCGTTGCTCGCCGGTTTGGGCGGACGGCAGCCGAGCGACGCGCTTGATTGGGAGATGCGGCCACTTGCCGCGCCGGTCGCGGCGAACGGTGGCCGCGAGGCGTTCCTCTGTGCGGCTCGGGCGGAGGACGGCGTCCGGTTGCTCGACCGTCAGTTGGCGTCGGGGCAGGCGATACTCGCCCAGACACGCATTCTGCTTCGCCGCCCCGCTTACGCTCCCGCGCTGCCGATAGGCGCCCCAGTGCCGGTGCTGGCGCTATAGCGTGCGGCTGCTGGGCGCGATCATCGCAGGGGGCGCGTCACGTCGCTTTGGCAGCGACAAGGCACTGGCGCAGGTCGAAGGACGCAGCCTGCTCGACCATGCCCGCGCAGCGCTCGCGCCACAGGTCGATGATCTGGTGCTGTGCGGTCGCGAAGTTGCAGGAATGCGCTGCCTGCCCGACCGGCCCCGGCCGGGACTTGGCCCGCTCGGCGGGATCGCTGCCGCACTTGCCGACGGTCAGGCGCGCGGCTTCGACGCCATCCTTACCATACCGGTCGATGTGTTCCCGCTACCCGGCGATCTGGTCGTGCGGCTCAGCGGCGCAGGGCCCGCGGTGCTCGATACACAATATCTGATCGGCCTGTGGCCCGCCGCATTGGTCACGCAACTCGACGCGCACCTCGCCGCCGGGCACTGCTCGCTACGATCCTGGATGGAAGCGACCGCCGCGCGGCGCGTGGATGACACCGATCTTGGCCTGTTCAACGTCAACAGCCGCGAACAACTGCGCCTCGCGATCGCAGCTTGAGGTCGTTCAACGATGGCAGTGGATGGTGGACGCACTTGGGCTCGAACCAAGGACCCGCTGATTAAGAGTCAGCTGCTCTACCAACTGAGCTATGCGTCCATTCCGGGCGGAGGGAAGGGCTCGAAAGCCGCTTGCCGCGTTCGGGAGTGGCGCGGATAGCGGGGGCTTTTGCGGAATGCAACAGGCTTTTTCGCGAAAATGCGGTTACCAGCGGGTCGTAGTCGCGTTGTGGCGATTCTGGCGGTCGATCGCGAAGAGGATTCCGATCGCGAACATCACCGTCATCATCGACGACCCGCCATGGCTGACCAGAGGCAACGGGATTCCGGTGACGGGAGCCAGACCCATGACCATCAGCAGGTTGATCGCAACGTAGAAGAAGATGGTGGCGGAGATCGCTGCGGCGGTCAGGCGTTCGAACTTCGTATTCGCGCGTGTCGCCACGCCAATTGCCCAAAGGCATAGCGCGACAAAAGCCGCGATCAGTGCCACGCCACCGGCCAGGCCCAGTTCCTCTGCGATCAGCGCAAAGACGAAATCGGTATGCCCCTCGGGCAGATAGTTGAGATGGACCTGCGTGCCGTTGAGGAAGCCTTTTCCGAACAGGCCGCCCGATCCGATCGCGATCTTCGACTGGGTGATGTGATAGCCCGCGCCCAGCGGGTCCTGTTCGGGGTTAAGGAAGATCAGCACGCGCTTCTGCTGATATTCCTGCATGCCGTAGTTGATCATCAGCAGGCCAGCGACCGCACCCGCCATGCCGCCGGCGATGAACAGGCGCAGCGGCAGGCCGGCGAGGAACATCATCGCGCCGCCCCCTGCGATGATCATCACCGCGGTGCCTAGGTCGGGCTGGATCAGCACCAGTCCGGCGGGGATCATCGTGAACACGATGGCGGGCCAGATTGCGCCGAATTTCCGCGTTTCGCCATTCGGCAGCATTTCGTAGAAGCGGGCGAGCGCCAGGACGAGCGCGAGCTTGGTCAGCTCCGACGGCTGCAATCGCATGAAGCCGAGATCGAGCCAGCTCTGGGCGCCGCCGGCGACATGGCCGATCAGTTCGGTCAGGATGATCAGGACGATGCAGATGCCGTAGATCGGGAAGGCCAGCTGGCGATACCATTCGACCGGGACGCGCGACATGGCGAGCGCGATGGCGAGGAAGGTGCAGAAGCGCACGCCATGGCTGAGCGCCCAGGGC
>JBHYGP010000249.1:0-3950 GCA_051858935.1 Sphingomonas sp. | reverse complement strand
CGCAGGCCACGCCATCGCGGCGGCGACGCGGACGCCGCCTTCGTAGTGCAGAAATTTGTAACCGCGCAGCGGGCCGTTGCTCGACGGCGCAGGACCCGCCGGCCCGCCCTTGCTCGTGCCCCCATTGTCGCTGGTGAACAGGATCAGCGTATTGTCGAGCTGGCCGGTGCGCGACAGCGTGTCGAGAATGCGACCCACGCCGCGATCGAGTGCGCGGATCATCGCAATCGCGGTCTGGCGACGGTCGTTGCCCCGCCCTCTGCCTCCGCCCCCGAAGCGCGGCGCACTCGCATCGAAGCCCGAGGCGGCCAGGTCGGCCTCGGTCGCCTGCAGCGGGTCGTGCGGCGCGTTATAGGCGATCCACATCATCCATGGACTTCCCGCGGGCGCGGGGGTCCCGATGATTTTCACCGCCTCGTCGCTGATCAGGTCGGTCGCATAGCCGCGATCCCCGGCGGGGGTATAATCGCGGTGCCAGTCGATCTCATTCTCCCGCTTATGGGTAAAATAGTCGATCGCGCCGTTATAATGGCCGTAAAAGCTGGTGAAGCCGTGCTGCATCGGATGATGCGCGATCGACCGATGCCCCAGATGCCATTTGCCGATGAATGAGCGTCGCGCATAGCCCGCGCGCCCCAGCGCCGCAGCGATCGTATCCTCGCGTGGGTCGAGCCCGAAATCGCTGCCCGGTGTGATGGTATCGCCCATGATGCCATAGCGATGCGGATAGCGCCCGGTCAGCAGGCCAGCGCGGGTCGGCGAACAGACCGGCGCGGTATAAAACCGATCCAGCACGACCCCCGATTTCGCGATCCGGTCGATATTCGGCGTCGCAAAGGACGCGCCGTTGAAGCCGACATCGCCAAAGCCCAGGTCGTCGGCGACGATGATCAGCACATTCGGCCGCTTGTCCCGCACCGCAGAGGCTGGTGCGGTCGGCGCCGTGGCCCGGGCAGGGGGCGGGCCATAGGTCGCACCAACCGGCTGGGCCGCGGCCCCGGGAAGCATGGTCAGTGCTGCGGCGAGGGTCGCGAGGCGCCATCGCGCCCGAGGCTGCTTCTGCCCGGGCAGGATGCGAGCCGCGTCATTCTCTGGTCGGTTCACGCCTGACTCCACTCTCGACCTATCTACAACGTCTGGAAATCTGGCGGGCGCCGGTAATGACCCCCGGCGCCCGCATACGAGTCGCAACGATCAGAGTCGCACCCGGATACCCGCAGTAAAGCTGGTGTCGTCCCACCGGATATCGCGATTGAACCCGGTCGGGTCGAAATAGCTGCGATATTTGTTGCCCAGAATATTCGTGCCGCCGATGTCGAGCCGGATCTGCTCGTTCAGCTCATAGCCGATCCCGAAGTCGAGCCGCCCGCCCGGCCGGACCCTGCTCAGATTGATCGGGGTGGTTCCGGCCGCCAGCTCCGCATCGGTGACCGGACGCACGATGTTCAGGCCGGTCGTGTCCTGATCGAAATAGCTCGAGCGATAGGTATAGACGACCCGCCCCGACAAACCGAACTTGTCGTAGAACATGCCAATGTTGAAATTATACTTGCTCACCCCCTGCAGCGGGAGACCGGCGAGCTGATCGCCGCCGCCGACCTCGGAATCGGCATAGGTGAAGTTACCCGAAACGCCGAACCCGGACAGCGCACCCGGCAGGAAGTCGAAGAACGCCTGGCCGCTGACTTCGACGCCCTTGAGTTTCGCCTCGCCGACATTGCGGGGGCGGGTGATGTTGTAGCCGATCCCGTCGATGAACTCGAGCGAGGGGGAGCTGATCACGCGGTCGGTGATGTCGCGATAATAGCCCGCGACCGCGACGAACCCGCTGCCCCAATAATATTCGAGCGTTGCGTCGAAACTTTCCGACTTTTGCGGGCGCAGGTTCGGATTGCCTGCCGAGCCCGAATTCTGGACGTTCGGATTGGTTGCGGCGACGTAGCTCAGCCCCGGATTGAGCGCGCCGAAGTCCGGGCGGCGGATCGTCTTCGAATAGGTCGCGCGCGCCTGCAGGCCGCCGCCGAACTGAAGACGGGCGCTGGCGTTGGGCAGCACGTCGACATCGGACGTCTTGGCAAGCACGGGGACCACGACGCCACTCACCACGCCTGCGCCCTCGATCTGGCGATCGGTCAGCGTCGGGCGAACGCCGACGGTACCGTCGAGGACGAGCGGCCCGCCGAGGTCGAACGTATATTTCGCCTGGATATAGCCGGCGAAGGTGCGCTCCTTCGCGTCGAAGCGCCGCTCGGGCTGGAACGCCGGGTCGCCAAGCGGTACGCCGTAAATCGCGCGGAGCCGATCGCGGCCCTCCGCCGAACGCAGATAATCGGGGTTGGGCGACAGGCGCGGGGCACCGCCATTGAGTCCGGGGATGCCGGGCACTTCGATCAGGAAGTCCGATGGCAGGTCCAGCGAACTGAGCAGCGTGACCGAATCGCCGCCGGGCGCGGCGCGGTTGACCAGCGCCTGGTTCGACACGGCCCCGCGATCCGCGAAGCGAAGGCCGAACTGAAGCTGATCGATCACGCCGCCGACCTCGAACCGCGAATCCATCCGCACCTGAAACAGCGATCCTTCGGAGCGGTTGAAATTCTGGTTCAGCCCGTTGCGAAGCCGCATGTCGGTGGCATCGTTCAGCGGGTTGCCGACAAATTCATAGCGCGCGCCGATGCCGGCATTGCTTTCGACCCGAACCTCCGGCAGCCGCTTGCCGACATCGACGATCACCACATTGTTGGTGAAGGTCGATTCCTGATACGCCACGTCGAACTTCACCCGGCCCGGACCGCGTTCGAAAATGAAGCCGCCACCGAACAGATAATTGTCGGTCTTCTGATCGCGCGCCTGGGTGCTAACGAACGACGTCGTGTTGCCATAAGTCGCGCTGTCCAGTTCGCACAGGTCCTGCAGCGTGAACGCGTTCGATGCGATTTGCGCGGTCGTCGGATTGAACCCGGCGGCGTTTACGCGTGCGCGGAAGCAATTGTCGTTCGCGACGAAGTTTGAAATGGTGGTGCCCGTGTTGAACAGCTGGGCCTCGACAAAGGCCGATTGCTGCTCGGCGCGATACCCCGCGTACAGTCCGTCGAAATAGATTTCGAGCTCCGGGCTCGCCTGCCACTGGATCGCAACGTTCGCCTGCGGCCGCTCATAATAGCCATATTCGTTCAGGCCACCGGCAACATTCTGGGACGCATAGCCCGGCAGATTGAACGGTGCCGTTGCGGTCGAACGCCGGACCGGGGCGTAGAGATACGGGCGATTATAGTCGGTGTGGCTCCACGACAGGTTGATCAGGGCGCCGATCTCGCCGATGCCGGTGTCCCAGCGATCGGTCGCGAGCAGCCCGAACTGCGGATTCACCTTCTCGACATTGGTCCCGTAATTGCCGCGCGCCGTCACGACGACGGTCGGATCGCGAAACTTGAACGGCTTGTTCAATTGGAGATCGGTGATCCCGGCAATGCCGCCCTCGATCAGGTCGGCGGTCATCGATTTGACCACATCGACCCGCGACAGGGCTTCGGCGGGAAGGTCCTGGAACGAGAAGGTCCGGCCGGTGGTGGAAAAGAACTCGCGTCCGTCCAGCGTGGTCAGGATGTCGCCAAGGCCGCGGATCACGACCCCGGTGATCTCGTTATTCGCGCCCACCGTCACCTGAACGCCCGGCACGCGCTGAAGCGCGGCTGCGGTTGTGGGGTCGGGGAATTTGCCGATCTCTTCGGCGACGATCGAGTCGACCACCTGGGTCGATTCGCGCTTGATCTCGGCGGCCGCTTCAAGGCTGCGGCGGATCGTGCCGGTGATCACGATTTCTTCCGCGGCCCCCGCCGGTTGCTGCTCCGCCGTATCGCTTTGTGACGCCGATACCGATCCGGTCAGATTCGGCGGTGCTTCCGACGCGGACGCCTCGGAAACCATAAGGCCGGTTACCAAAGGCAGCAGCG
>JBHYGP010000248.1:0-3963 GCA_051858935.1 Sphingomonas sp. | reverse complement strand
AGACGAGCAGCACGGTGCCAAGGGCGGCCGCACGGGCGAAATTGGCAAGCATCACGGACCTCTTTGGGTTCAACGCGTTCGGGGGCTGAACGCAGGTCCGCAGCTAGGCCCGGCGGGGCAGGGGGGCCATGTGACATCGACCGGCGACGAGGCTGGATCGACCAGTCCCGTTCGCGGCGACAAGTGCCGTTCGTCGTCGACGAACGTAGCGCTGCCGGAACGAAAAAAGGGCGCCCCCGCGGGGACGCCCTTTCGATTCGACCGGACCCAAAGGTCCAGGAAGAATGATCCGGGATTAGCCGGCGACGTTGTCGGCCGCTGCTTCCAGGTTGTCGGCAGCGTTCTCAGCCGCGTCTTCGACCACTTCGTTGGTCGCGTTGTCGGCAACCATTTCCATGTTGTCGGCAGCCTCTTCGAGGTTGGCGGCAACGTCAGCGGTGTTGTTCGCGGTCGGCGCGGTCTCGCAGGCTGCGAGCGACATCAGGCCGGTCGCGGCAGCGACGATGAGGATCTTCTTCATTCGTTTGCTCCCAAGCAAAGCTATTTCGGTTCGCCCCGGCCCGATTGCCGTGCGAGTTAGTCGGAATAGCGCCCGTTACGCGCCCGTCAATGGAAATTCATCTGGCAGCAAGGTTTGCGGCGAGCCGAAATGGTGCGCTGCATCACTTGACAGGGCCGATTTCCTCGGGCGCGTTGGCGACTACGGCCAGCATTGCGGTCCATGCGGCGACATTCTGGCGCAATTGTGTCGGGTCGACCTTGTCGAGCGTGTCGTCGGGCGTGTGGTGGAGGTCGAAATAGCGGCTGCCGTCCTGCTGCAGGTCGATTCCGGCAACGCCGGAGGCGACGAGTGCGGCGATGTCCGCGCCTCCGCCCGCAGGTGTGCGACCCCGGCTAATGCCCAGCGGCGCGAGTGCGGCGGCGACGCGATCGCCGACCGCCCTGGCGCTGTCGGGCAGCTTGAAATCGACCCGCCAGACGCGGTCGGCGCCGAAGTCCGATTCGGCGGCAAGCGCGTGGATTTCGCCCTTGTGCGCATCGAAATAGGCCTTTCCGCCGAACACGCCGACTTCCTCCGCCCCCGCCCACAGGATGCGAATCGTGCGGCGCGGTGTGCCGGCGTCCATGATCCGCTTCGCCGCTGCAGCAACGATGCCGCAGCCGGTGGCGTCGTCGAACGCGCCGGTGCCAAGATCCCAGCTGTCGAGATGGCATGCGACGACGACCATGCCGGCGGCGGGGTCGCTACCCGGAACCTCGGCGATGACATTGCCCGATTCGGTGGTGCCGATCTGGCGCGGGGTGAGAGTGAGCTTCACCTTCACTGGCTGGCCGCGCTTGACGATGCGCTCAAGCTGTTCGGCGTCGGGGAGCGACAAGGCGGCGGCGGGGATCGGCGCGACGCCATCGGCGAAATTGGTGACGCCGGTGTGCGGATTGCGGTGATAATCGGTGCCGATCGAGCGGATCAGGATCGCTGCCGCACCCTTGCGCGCCGCGACGGTCGGACCGCTGCGCCGGGCGGCACCGAACGCGCCATATTGCGACCCGTCCTGCGTGCGCGTCATGGCGTGGCTGACAAAGGCGATCTTGCCCTTGAGGCTGCCATCGGGCGCGGCTTGGAGCGCGGCGAGGTCGGGGAAATAGACGATCTCCGCCTCAAGCCCCGTGGCGCTGGTTGCACCCGAATTGCCGAGCGCGGTCAGGTGGAGCGGCTGGGGGAAGGGGGCGAGCACCTCCAGCGTTTCGGCACCGCGCACCCAGGTTTTCATCTGGAACGGCTCGTTGCGAACGTTCTTGAACCCGAGCGCGGTGAGCTTGTTGAGCGACCATGCACGGGCGCGGGCCTCTGCCTCCGTGCCCGCCAGGCGCGGGCCGACCTCGGTCGTCAGCCCCTCGGTGATCTCCCACGCCAGATCGTCCTTGAGCGCCGCGTCGCGCAGCGCGGCGGGGTCCATGGCTTGCGCAAAGGCGGTGACGGGGAGCGCGAACAGGGCGGTCGCGGCGGCGAAGCGGGGGAAGCGAAGCGTCATGCCGGATCTCCTAGGGTCATGAAACGCGTTCGTCACGGGGTTGAAATCGTTCACGAACCGGCAGAGCTGCGCTAGACCGTTGGCATGAGTGGGAGCGCAGAGCTGTTCGACCGGATTATCGCCTTCGTGCGCGGCATCGGCATACCGGTGATTGAGGGAACTGTGGCTGGCGATTCGTTCCTGCCCGCAGTGGCGGTGGTCGAGGGCAAGGTCATCGTCGATCGCGCGCGGCTGAACTGGCCGGGTGATATCCTGCACGAGGCGGGCCATCTGGCCGTGCTGGAGGCGGAAGCGCGCAGCGGCGAGGTGCCTGACGACAGCGCGCTCGAGCTGGCGGCGATGGCATGGTCCTATGCTGCGGCGGTCGAGCTGAGGATAGACCCGGGGGTCGTGTTCCACGAAGGCGGCTATCACGGACGCGGGCCTGGCCTGGCCCTCAACTACGCGATGGGCATGTATATCGGCCTGCCCGAGCTGATCGCGGCCGGGATGACCCATAGCCCGCAGTGCGCAGCGGAGGGCGTTGCAGCCTATCCTGTGATGGCGCGCTGGCTGCGCTGATTGCCTTGAGGGCGCGCCGTCGCTACATCGCGCGTCAAATCCCGACCCACCAGTTCGATCGAACGGAGACCACAAGTGGCCGCCCAATACGCATATGTCATGAAGGACATGACCAAGTCCTTCCCCGGCGCGCAAAAGCCGGTGCTGAGCAACATCAGCCTGCAATTCTATCAGGGCGCGAAGATCGGCATCGTCGGCCCGAACGGCGCGGGCAAGTCGACCCTGATCAAGATCATGGCCGGGATCGACAAGGATTTCAGCGGCGAGGCATGGCCGGGTGAGAACATCACGGTCGGCTATCTGGAGCAGGAGCCCCAGCTCGACCCGACCAAGACCGTATTGGAGAACGTCAAGGACGGCGCACGCGAGACCGCGGACCTGGTCGAGCGCTTCAACGCGATTTCGGCCGAGATGGGCGATCCCAAGGACGACACCGATTTCGACGCGCTGATGGAAGAGATGGGCGAGCTTCAGACCAAGATCGACGCGGTCGATGGCTGGAGCCTCGACAACCAGCTCGAAATCGCGATGGAAGCGCTGCGTTGCCCGCCGGGCGACTGGCCGGTCGATAGCCTGTCGGGCGGTGAGAAACGTCGCGTCGCGCTGACCCGCTTGCTGATCCAGAAGCCGTCGATCCTGCTGCTCGACGAACCGACCAACCATCTCGACGCCGAAAGCGTCGAGTGGCTCGAAAACCACCTCAAGGAATATGCCGGCGCGGTGCTGATGATCACCCACGACCGCTATTTCCTCGACAATGTCGTGGAGTGGATCCTTGAGCTCGATCGGGGGAAATACTTCCCCTATGAAGGCAACTACTCGACCTATCTCGAGAAGAAGGCCAAGCGCCTGGAGCAGGAGGACCGCGAGGCCACCGGTCGCCAGAAGGCGATCAAGGACGAGCTGGAGTGGATCCGCGCCGGTACCAAGGGCCGTCAGACCAAGTCCAAGGCGCGTATCGCCAAGTTCGACCAGCTGGTCGCCAGCCAGGAGAACCGTAAGCCGACCGGCGCGCAGATCGTCATCCAGGTGCCCGAGCGCCTGGGCGGCAAGGTGATCGAACTCGAGAACGTCTCCAAGGCTTATGGTGACAAGCTATTGTTCGAGAACCTGTCCTTCACGCTGCCCGCGGGTGGCATCGTCGGCGTGATCGGGCCGAACGGCGCGGGTAAATCTACGCTGTTCAAGCTGATCACCGGCCAGGAGCAGCCGGACAGCGGCACGATCGAGATCGGGACCACCGTCCGCCTCGGCTATGTCGACCAGAGCCGCGATCACCTCGACCCGACCAAGAATGTCTGGGAGGAGATCTCCGACGGACTCGATTACATGAAGGTCAACGGCCACGACGCATCGACCCGCGCCTATG
>JBHYGP010000247.1:0-3973 GCA_051858935.1 Sphingomonas sp. | reverse complement strand
CGTTTCGGGCTGGATGCGGTCGGCGACCACCGCGAACCGGTCGCCCGACACCAGCACCTCGGGCACCAGCGCGCGGCTGTTATAGGTCGAAGCCATCGTCGCGCCATACGCCCCCGCCGTGCGGAACACGCCCAGATCGCCCGACTTCACCAGATCGATCTCACGCCCCATCGCAAAGGTATCGCCGGTCTCGCACACCGGTCCTGCGATGTTCGCGACGAACTTCTCGCCGGTCGGCTCGACCGCCTCGAACGCATGATAGGCGTCGTAGAGCGCCGGGCGGGCAAGGTCGTTCATCGCCGCGTCGACGATGACATAGGGGTTGATGCTCGCCGGCTTGACCCAGATGACCTCGGTGACCAGCACGCCGGCATTGCCGCAGATGAAGCGGCCCGGCTCGAACATCAGCGTCACACCCCAGTCGGCGGTGACACGCTTGACCATCGCGCCGAATTCCTCGGCCGACGACACCTTGTCGCCCGGCTCATAGGGAACGCCCAGCCCGCCGCCGAGATCGACATGCGTGATCTCGTGTCCTGCCGCCCGCAGCTGCGCCACCAGCTCGCCGACGCGCTTGTACGCGGCCTCGAGCGGGGCGAGCGTCTTCAACTGGCTGCCGATATGGATCGCCACGCCGCGCAAATTCATGCCCGGGCGCTTGGCCAGCCGGTCGAAGATCGCGGGCGCACGGTCGATCGCCACGCCGAACTTGTTCTCCGCCTTGCCGGTCGAAATCTTGGCATGCGTCCCCGCGTCGACATCGGGGTTCACGCGCAGCACTGCCGGCGCGGTCTTGCCCTGCGCATGCGCGAGGTCGGCGAGCACCTCGCCCTCCTCTTCCAGCTCCAGGTTGAACTGCCCGATATTCTCGTCCAGCCCCAGCTGCAGCTCGCTCCGAGTCTTGCCGACGCCCGAAAACACGATGTCCGCGGGCTTCATCCCCGCCGCCAGCGCGCGCTTCAGCTCGCCGCCCGACACCACATCCGCGCCATAGCCCTGCTTGGCTAGCACGCCGAGCACGGCGAGGTTCGGATTGGCCTTGATCGCGAACGCGATGTGCACGCGCGGCAGATCGGTGAGCGCGGCCTTCAGCACCTGTGCATGCCGCTCCAGCGTCGCGGTCGAATAGACGTAAAAGGGCGTGCCCACTTCCGCGGCGATGGCGGGAATGGCGACGTCCTCGGCGTGCAGCACGCCGTTCTTGCGATTGAAATGGTCCATGATGATCTTCTTACTGCGGCGGCAGGTCGAACTCGTCGCTGCGCCGTTCTTCTGAGCTGCGCAGCACTTCATCGCTGCGCGTCGGTCGCGTCTGGGGCGGCGCCTTCGTCAGGTCTGCCGGTGCCGGCGTGGCCACCGCCCCATAGGGTTTGGGCGGCAGCGACTCCCCGGCGGCCGGTTTCAGGTCGCCCCGATTGCCGCATGCGGCCAGCAGAAGCGCCGTGAAGACCACCAGGGTTCGCATCATCATTCTCCTCTTGCAGCCCGGGCGGCTGCAATCGCCTCACGCACCCGCGCCGGGGCCGTGCCACCAAAACTCGTCCGGCTCGCCACCGAAGCATCGACCGTCAATACGCCAAACACGCGCGCGTCGATACGGTCGTCGATCGCCTGCAGTTCGGCCAGCTCCAGCTGGTCGAGCCGCACGCCCTTCGCCTCCGCCGCCGCGACCGCGCGGCCGGTGATGTGGTGCGCCTCGCGGAACGGGATGCCGCCCTCACGCACCAGCCAGTCGGCCAGGTCCGTGGCGGTGGCAAAGCCGCTTTCGGCAAGGCCGCGCATCCGGTCGGTGCGAAACGCCGCGCTCTCGACCATCCCGGTCATCGCCGCGATCGACAAAGCGAGCAGGTCGTGCGCCTCGAACACCGGCGGCTTGTCGTCCTGCATGTCCTTCGAATAAGCGAGCGGCAGGCCCTTCATCGTGATCATCAGCGCGGTCAGGCATCCGACGATCCTGCCCGCATGCCCGCGCACCAGCTCGGCCGCATCGGGGTTGCGCTTCTGCGGCATGATCGAGCTGCCGGTCGACCATTGATCGCTCAGCTTGACGAAGCCGAACGGCTGGCTCGCCCAGATCACGAACTCTTCGGCCAGGCGGCTGAGGTGCAGCGAGCACTGCGCCGCCGCCATCAGATAATCGAGCGCAAAGTCGCGGTCGCTCACCGCATCGAGCGAGTTGCGCGTCGGCCCATCAAAGCCCAGCGCGCTCGCCGTCATCTCGCGATCCAGCGGAAAGCCCGTCCCCGCCAGCGCCGCCGACCCCAGCGGGCACAGATTCCCGCGCGCGCGATTATCGGAAAACCGCGACACATCGCGCGCGACCATCTCGAAATAGGCCATCAGATGATGCCCCAGCGTCACCGGCTGCGCGCTTTGCAGATGGGTGAAGCCCGGCATCACGCTGTCGGCATGCTCCTGCGCCCGCGCCAGCAGCGCGCCCTGCAACGCATCGAGCGCGGCGAGCACCTGATCACTCGCGTCGCGCACCCACAGCCGGAAGTCGGTCGCGACCTGATCGTTGCGGCTGCGCGCGGTATGCAGTCGTCCCGCCACCGGCCCGATCTTCTCCGCCAACCGCGATTCGGTCAGCATATGAATGTCTTCGAGCGCCAGATCCTCCGGCACCCCGTCGCGTTCGTAGTCTGCGGCGACCTGATCCAGCCCGGCCGAGATCGTCGCGGCATCCTCCGCCGACACGATGCCCTGCTGCCCCAGCATCGCGACATGCGCCTTCGATCCGGCGATATCCTGCGCCCACATTCGCTTGTCGAACGGGATCGATGCGTTAATCTCGCGCATCACCGATGACGGGCCTTCGGAAAAGCGCCCGCCCCACATGGAATTGGAGCTTCCCTTGCGCTCGACGATCGCGCTTCTCCTCATAACGGGCCTTGGAATTGCCGGCTGCGATAGTGGCAAGCAACCGCAGCCGCAAGCAACCGCAACTGTCGCCGACGAAAGCCCGGCTGCAGCCGGCAACGCCACCGACGAACCCGAGCGCGTCGGCACGGTCGACCGCAGCAAGAAGGGTGAGGCCGCACCTGACCTCGGCTTCCTAGACCCCGCGGGCAAGCCGGTGACGTTGGCGGCATTCCGCGGCAAGCCGTTGCTAGTCAACCTCTGGGCGACCTGGTGCGCGCCATGCGTCCGCGAAATGCCGACGCTCGACCGGCTCGCGGTGCGCGAAAAGGACAGACTGCAAGTGCTGGTGATCAGCCAGGACCTGGACGGCGCGGCCAAGGTCACGCCCTTCTTCGAAAAGGCGAAATTCGCCGCGCTCCAGCCCTATCTCGACCCCGACGTCAAATTCTCGACCGGCTATGGCGTCAACCTGCCAACGACGATCCTCTACGACGCGCTGGGCAAGGAAGTCTGGCGCGTGTCGGGCGACATGGAGTGGGACGGCGAGACGGCGGCGGCGTGGATCGCGGAGGTGGGGTGAGGGCCTTGGCCCCCCTAGGATGATTGAAGAGGTTCACGCGATGCCACGCGAATACATCCTTGATGGTGCGCGAACAACGACTCTTGAGGGCTTCTTCAAGGAGTTCAGTGATATAGCGCTATCCGGCGCGCGTTGGGGCCAGAACCTTGATGCCTTCAATGACGTCCTAAGAGGCGGTTTTGGAACGCCCGACGAAGGCTTCACTCTCCGATGGCGCAATTCGGCATCGGCGCGTGAATCTCTGGGCTATCCAGAAACTGTAAGGCAGTTGGAACTCCGGCTTGCACGATGCCATCCGTCCAATCGCGACCGCGTGGCTCTTGAGCTGCGCAAGGCCCGGCAAGGGATAGGGCCAACAGTATTCGACTGGTTGCTTGAAATAATATCGGACCACGGACCCGGAGGGACGGAGGAAGTAGATCGCGTGCTGCTCATTCTCGACTGAGGGCGCCTGCTCCAATCCCTCTAGCCGCATCGCCGTCCTCCCCCTCCGTCACGCTGCGCGTGCCACCTCCCCCTGGCGGGGGAGGA
>JBHYGP010000246.1:3116-12259 GCA_051858935.1 Sphingomonas sp. | reverse complement strand
CGGCGAGGTCGCTCATCTGGAACGGACCCATCGGCATGCCGAATTCGACATGGACGCGGTCGACCTGCTCGGGCGTCGCGCCTTCCATCAGCAGCTTCATTGCCTCGACCTGGCGCGGCATCAGCATGCGGTTGCCGATAAAGCCGTGGCACACGCCCGCAACGACGGCGACCTTTTTGATCTTCTTGGCGACGTCCATGACCGTCGCCAGCACGTCCTTGTCGGTCTTCGCGCCGCGCACGATTTCCAGCAGCTTCATGACATTGGCGGGCGAGAAGAAGTGCATGCCGACGACATCGCCCGGGCGGCTGGTCGATGCCGCGATGTCGTCGATGTTGAGGTAGCTGGTGTTGGACGCCAGGATCGCGCCCGGCTTGCAGATCGTGCTGAGCTTGCCGAAAATGTCCTTCTTGACGTCCATATTCTCATAGACCGCCTCGATCACCAGGTCGCAGTCGGCCAGATCGTCCATGCTCAGCGTCGGGGTCAGCAGGCCCATCGCCTGTTCGACCTGCTCGGGCTTGATCCGGCCGCGCGCGGCGCTGCCCTCGTAATTCTTGCGCATCACGCCGGTGCCGCGGTCGAGCGCTTCCTGCTGCATCTCGACGATCGTCACCGGGATGCCGGCGGACAGGAAGTTCATCGAAATGCCGCCGCCCATCGTGCCGGCGCCGATCACGCCAACCTTCTTGATCGCGCGCAGCTGCGTATCTTCCGGCACGTCGTCGATCTTTGCGGCCTTGCGCTCGGCGAAGAAGATGTGGCGCATCGCGGCGCTCTGCGTGCCCATGATCAGCTTCATGAAGCCGTTGCGTTCGCGCTGAACGCCCTCGGCATAGGGCTTGTCGACCGTTTCCTCGATCACCGCGATGATCTCGGCCGGGGCGTCATAGCCGCGGAAGCGCTTGGCGTTGGTCTTGCGGAAATCGTCGAACACGCCCGCCGCGACGCTGACCGGCTTTTCGCTGGCGCGGGGCAGGGGGCGGGTGTCCGCCACTTCCTTGGCATAGGCGATGGCGTCGGCGGTCAGGCTGTCCTCACCCGCCATGCGATCGACCAGCCCAGCGGCCTGCGCGACCTTGGCCGGGACCGGATCGCCCTTCGCCGCCAGCTCGAGCGCGAACTCGACCCCCGCGACGCGCGGCAGGCGCTGCGTGCCGCCCGCGCCGGGCAGGATGCCGAGCTTGACTTCGGGCAGGCCGAACTTCGCCGAGGGTAAGGCGATGCGGTAATGGCAGGCCAGCGCAACCTCGCACCCGCCGCCCAGCGCGGTGCCATGCACTGCGGCGACCACCGGCTTTTCGCTCGCCTCGATCGCGTCGACCAGCGTGGGCAGACCCGGCTCCTGCATCGGCTTGCCGAATTCGGTGATGTCGGCCCCGGCAAAGAAGGTGCGCCCGTCACAGCGGATCACGGCGGCCTTCAGGCTGGCGTCACTGTTCAGCTCCTTGATCGCCGCGTCCAGCCCCTGCCGCACCGCCGCGCCCAACGCGTTCACCGGCGGGTTGTTCGAGGTGATGACGAGGATATCGCCCTGTTTTTCGGTCGTAATCACGGACATGTCGCTCTCCAGTTGCGTATTGCGCCGGTCAGGCCAGCGCGGAATAGATCATCGTCTTCAGCTCGCGCCGGATGGGGTAGAGCCCCGATGGCGACAGCTGGGTCATGAACACCATGGTGATCCGTTCGACCGGATCGACGAAGAAGGCGGTCGAAAACATCCCGCCCCAGTAAAACTCCCCGACGCTGCCCGGGATCATCGATCGCGCGACATCGATGTTCATCGCAAAGCCGAGGCCAAAGCCGGTCCCGGCATTCTGCGTCTCGCTGAACAGCGAGCGCGACAGCGCCGACAGATCCTTGCCGCCGGGCAGATGGTTCATCACCATCAGATCGAGCGTCTTGCGCCCGATGATCCGCGCGCCGTCCAGCGTCCCGCCATTCAACAGCATCGTGCAGAAGCGGTGATAGTCGAGCGCGGTCGAGACCAGCCCGCCGCCGCCGGACAGCAGCGTCGGCTTGCGGCTCCACGCCGATTTTTCGCCCTGATCATACATCACCCGGCCTTCGCCCGGCTTGAACGTATAGCAGTCGGTCAGGCGATCGATCTTGTCCGCCGGGACCATGAACCCGGTGTCGTGCATGCCGAGCGGGGCGAAGATCTTCTCTTCGAAATAGGCATCGAGTTTCTGCCCCGACACGCGCTCGACCACCGCGCCCAGCACATCGGTCGACACCGAATAATTCCACGCCTCTCCCGGCGAGAACTCAAGCGGCAGCTTGCCCAGCGCCGCGATAAAGCCGTCGAGGTCGAGATGCCCATGCCAGCTCTCGATCCGCCCCTCGCGATAGGCCGCATCGACATTGCCGCGATTCTGGAAGCCATAAGTGAGGCCGGAGGTGTGCCGCAGCAGGTCGATCATCCGCATCGGCTCGGTCGTCGGCTTGGTCACGAACGGCACCCCGCCGCCGCCGCCATTATAGACGCCCAGCCCCTTGAACTCGGGCAGGACGTGATGGACCGGGGTGTCGAGCGCGACACTGCCCTGCTCGACCAGTTGCATGAACGCGATCGACGTCACCGGCTTGGTCATCGACGCGATGCGGTAGATCGATCCTTGGTCCACCGCCGCGCCGCCTTCACGCGCCGCGCCCTGATGGCTGAAATGCGCGATCTTGCCGTCGCGAGCAATCAACAGCTGGGCATTGGGCAGCTTGCCAGAGTCTAGATACCGCGCCTTCACAAAGGCGTCGATCAT
Source organism: Sphingomonas sp. (assembly GCA_051858935.1). GTDB lineage: Bacteria > Pseudomonadota > Alphaproteobacteria > Sphingomonadales > Sphingomonadaceae > Sphingomonas. The sequence continues at coordinate 9,500 of JBHYGP010000246.1, read as the reverse complement.
GCCGAGCCGTTCGGCGTCGAAGCCTGACTCGGCGGGGGTTGCGAAGTCGGTGGAGTCCATACCTGTAATTCGAATCCTCGTCCCGATGTGTTCGCGCGATTGTCGCTTCCCTATTGCGTTACGTGGCCAATGAATCAAGAATGAAGTGCGTGGACGGCTGGTGGAATCGCCAAACCGGACATTCAACAACGATATGATTGGAGAGACCCGCCTTGGCCCCCGAACCGCTCATCCCGCTCGACCCGTCCTGGCCGAAGATGACGCTGGCGCAAGCCCAGGCGCTGATGACCGCGCCCGGCCAGAAGCTGGAAATGGAAGAAATCGAGATTCGCGGCATCAAGACGCGGGTGTGGAAGAACGCCCCGCCGCACCTCGCCGCGCTGCTCCAGCTGTCACGCACCCATGGCGAGCGCATCTTCACGATCCATGAGGATGAACGCGTCACCTACGAGGCGAATTTCCGCGCCACCGCGCACCTTGCGACCAAATTGCGCGAAATGGGGGTGGTCAAGGGCGACCGCGTCGCGCTGGCGATGCGCAACACGCCCGAATGGCCGGTGATCTTCTTTGCCGCGGTCAGCATCGGCGCGATCCTGGTGCCGCTCAATGCGTGGTGGACCGGCGGTGAGCTGGACTATGGGCTGCGCGATTCGGGGTCGAAGATACTGTTCCTCGACGGCGAGCGCTTCGCCCGGCTGCAAAAGCGGCTGCCCGACCTGCCCGATCTTCAGCGCACCATCGTCAGCCGCTGGGACGGCGAATTGCCCGAGGGCGTCGACAGGCTCGAGGACCTGATCGGCGCGCCCAATGACTGGGCGGCGCTGCCCGACGTCCCGCTCCCCGCCGAGCCGACGCTGGAGCCGGAGGACGACGCCACGATCTTCTACACCAGTGGCACGACCGGATCGCCAAAGGGCGCGCTCGGCACGCACCGCAATTTGTGCACCAACATCATGTCGGGCGGATATGCCGCCGCGCGCTCGTACCTGCGCCGGGGCGAAATGCCACCCGAGCCACAGCCCAAGGTCGGCCTGCTGGTCATCCCGCTGTTCCACGTCACCGCTTGTTCGGCGAGCCTGATGGGCACGCTCGCGGCGGGCAATACCGCCGTGTTCATGCGCAAATGGGACGTGATCGAGGCGATGGAGATCATCCAGCGTGAGAAGGTCAATCTGACCGGCGGCGTCCCGACGATCGCGTGGCAGATACTGGAGCACCCCGACCGCCACAAATACGACCTCTCGAGCCTCGAGGCGATCGCCTATGGCGGCGCGCCGTCGGCGCCCGAGCTGGTCAAGCGCATCTTCACCGAATTCGGCGCGCTGCCCGGCAATGGCTGGGGCATGACCGAGACGATGGCGACCGTCACCAGCCATTCGAGCGAGGATTATTTGAACCGCCCGACCAGCGCCGGCCCGCCGGTGCCGGTCGCCGACCTCAAGATCATGGACGCGGACGGCGTCAACGAACTCCCCGTCGGCGAAGTCGGCGAGCTATGGGCCAAGGGGCCGATGATCGTGAAGGGATACTGGAACAAACCCGAAGCGACCGCCGAATGCTTCCGCGACGGCTGGGTCCGCACCGGCGATCTGGCGAAGCTGGACGAGGAGGGCTTCCTGTTCATCGTCGACCGCGCCAAGGACATGATCATCCGCGGCGGCGAGAATATCTACTCGTCCGAGGTCGAGGACGTGCTCTACGCCCACCCCGCCGTTACCGACTGCGCGCTGATCGGCATCCCGCACAAGACTTTGGGGGAAGAACCCGCCGCCGTCGTCCACCTCGCGCCGGGCATGGAGGCGAGCGAGGCTGAGTTGCAGGCCTGGGTCCGCGAGCGGCTGGCGATCTTCAAGACCCCCGTGGCGATCAAGTTCGTCGCGGAGACGCTGCCGCGGAACGCGAACGGGAAGATCCTGAAGAAGGATCTGAAGGTGTTGTTTGTGGAGGAGGGGGTGGCCTGAGTTTCAGACCGACCCCACCCCCTCGTCGTCCCGGGCTTGACCCGGGACAGGGCTTCTTCTTCCAACGTCGGTCAAGAAAAGCCCAGCCCCGGGTCAAGCCGGGGGCGACAGGGGGGGTATTGACTGCCGACCCGATCTCAGTTGGTGTTTCGCCATGCCACGCGCACCCAAAGGCGGCTGGGTCGACATCATGGCCAACCGGTATCGCGGCAAGATGTACACCGGCGTTTCGGCCAACCTCCCCGCCCGCGTTCACCAGCACCGCACCGGCACCGGGTCCAGCTATTGCGCCGAGCATCACCTCACCCGCCTCGTCTGGGCGGAGTATGCTGAGGACATCACCGACGCCATCGCGCATGAAAAACGGGTCAAACGCTGGCTCCGGGAATGGAAGTTCGCGCTGATCGAAAAGGCGAACCCTAACTGGGTTGATCTCTACGACCAACTGGCGGGTGGTGACTAAACTCTCTCGTCGCCCACGCCCCCACCTCCTCGTCTCCCCGGGCTTGACCCGGGGCAGGGCTTCTTCTTTCAACGTCGGCCAAGAACAGCCCAGCCCCGGCTCAAGGCCGGGGCGACGGGGAAGGGACTTAGGCTAGAACCCCCGCCACCGCCTTCGCCCACCCCGCCAGCCGCGCCTCGCGCGCATCGGCATCCATCGCCGGCTCGAACATCTCGACCCGCCCGCGCATCGCCGCCGCTTCCTCCAGCCCGGAAAACAGCCCGCAGCCGACGCCCGCCAGCATCGCCGCGCCCAGCGCGGTCGTCTCGGTGAACGCCGGCCGTTCGACCGTCACCCCCAGCACATCGGCCAAGTCCTGCGCGATCCAGTCATTGGCGACCATGCCGCCGTCGATCCGCAGCCGCGACCAGTCGCAGCCGTCGGCGGCGAAGGCGGTCTTCAGATCATGGCTCTGGTGCGCCATCGCCTCCAGCGCGGCGCGCACGACGTGCGCCTTGCCGCTGGCCAGACTGAGGCCGCTGATCGCCCCGCGTGCCTCCGGCTCCCACCAGGGCGCGCCCAGCCCCGACAGCGCGGGGACGAAGTACACGCCGCCATTATCGGCGACAGACCGCGCCAGCGCCTCGGTCTCGCCCGCATCGGCAATCAGTCCCAGCGAATCGCGCAGCCATTTGACCACGCTCCCCGCGACGAACACCGACCCCTCAATCGCATAGCTGCGCTTGCCGCCGAGTTGGCAAAGCACGGTGGAGAGCAGCCGGTGCCGCGACGTCGGCTGGCGCTCCCCGGCATTGGTCAGCACGAACGCGCCGGTGCCGTATGTCGCCTTGGTATCACCCGGGGCCAGGCACGCCTGGCCGATCGTCGCCGCCTGCTGGTCGCCGGCCAGCCCACAGATCGGGATACGCCCGCCGAACAAGGTGGTCTCACCGAACCGCCCCGCGCAATCGACAATCTCGGGCAAAGCGCCGCGCGGGCAGTCGAACAGGTCGAGCAGCCCGTCGCTCCACGCCCCGCTGCCAAGGCCCATCAACAGGGTGCGCGACGCATTGGCCGCGTCGGTCACATGCAGGCCACCCGTCAGTTTCCACACCAGCCAGCTTTCGACCGTCCCGATCGCCAGCCGGTCGCCCGCCGCGCGCAGTTGCGGCCAATTCGCCATCGCCCAGGCGATCTTGGTCCCGCTGAAATAGGGATCGAGCAGCAATCCGGTGCGCGCCTGCACCCCCGGCTCCTCGCCCCGCTCTTTAAGAGTGCGGCACAAATCGGCGCTGCGTCGGTCCTGCCACACGATCGCGGGGGCGAGCGGCTGACCGGTCTCCTTGTCCCAAAAGACGATCGTCTCGCGCTGGTTGGTGATGCCGATCGCGGCGATCGCGTCCGGCCCGCCCGCGCGCTCGACCATGGTCGCTGCGCAATTCGCCGATTCGGCCCAGATTTGCTCGGCATCATGCTCGACCCATCCGGGGCGCGGATAGCCCTGCTTCAATGGCACCGCGATGCTGTCGAGACAGCGACCGTCGGGGGCGAACAGCATCGCGCGGGTCGAGGTCGTCCCCTCGTCGATGACCAGCAAAATCTCTCCCATGGCGCGCAGGTTAGCACCATTCCGCGTTCGCGGAAGCGGGCTGGTGCCGTAACGCAAAGCGCAGATTACAAGCCGCGCAAATCGCGCTAGGATTCGGTCGAGAGGTAAAACGAGTGGACGAAGCTTTCGGGAATGATCGGAGCAGCGAAGCGGAGGGCGGTTTGCCCGATGCCCCGTCACATTTCGTGCCTGTCGTGCCGCCCGCCGATCATGAGACCGAGGCGGAGAATCGCCGCGACCGGCTGCTCGCCGGGCTGACGCTGATGGCCGGGATCGGCCTCGTCCTCGCCATCCCCTTTGCGCTCAAGGCCGGATCGCCCTTCTTCCTGCCGCTCACCGCGGCGATCGTCATCGCTATCGCGCTGGTGCCGATCCTCGAATGGCTGGAGCGGCATCGCGTGCCCGCGCCGCTCGCCGCGTTGATCTGCCTGTTGCTGTTCCTGACCGCCGCCAATGCTGCGCTGGCATCGATCGTCGTCCCCGCCTGGGGCTGGCTGTCGATCCTTCCCGAGCGGATCGACAATATCCAGTCGAACGTGAAGCCGCTGATCGACTTCTACTCGAACTTCGAAAGCTTCGTGAACCGCACGATCCAGGATCTGGCCCAGTCGCGCCCGATCCAGCCGGCCGCGACCGCAGCAGAGGCGCCGCCACGCTCGCTGCTCGAGCTTGCCGCGACCAGCGCGCCGACCGCGATCCTCGAAATGTTCTTCGCGGTGCTCGTCATCTTCTTCTTCCTGTCGGGCTGGACCCGGCTGCGGCGCAACGCGATCACCAGCCGCACCAGCTTTGGCGGCGCAATGGCGACCGCGCGGGTGATTCAGGATGTGGTCGACGATACCTCGGCCTATCTCGGCACGATCACGATGATCAACGTGACGTTGGGGCTGACCGTGGCGGGCGCATTGTGGCTGATCGGGATGCCGACGCCGTTGATGTGGGGCGGGATCGTCGCGCTGCTCAACTATATCCCCTATCTCGGCCCGATCTTCGGCGCTGCCTTTCTCGCGGTCGGCGGGCTGATGACGTTCGAGGATGTGTGGACCGCGCTGCTGCCCGCGGCGCTGATGATCGGGCTGCACACGATCGAGGCGAATTTGATCACGCCGCTGATTGTGGGGCGGCGGCTGACGATCAACCCGATCATGATCCTGATTTCGCTGAGCTTCTGGGGCTGGGTATGGGGTACGCCGGGCGCGCTGCTCGCGGTGCCGCTGCTGATCATCATCCAGACCGTGCTCAACGCTGCGGGCAAGCCCGATATCGCCGGTTTCCTGTTCGAACACGGCACCTTGGTGGCGCGCGGCAACCCCGCCGCGCCGCGCCCGCAATTTATGCGCGAAACCGGTGTTGACAGCCCCGACCCGCCCGTTTAGGTGCCGCGCTCTCGCAAGGGACGGCGCTTCGGCGTCAGGGTCATGCGGGTGTAGCTCAGTTGGTTAGAGCGCCGGCCTGTCACGCCGGAGGTCGCGGGTTCGAGCCCCGTCACTCGCGCCACCCCCACCGGGTGGCCATCTCTCAGAACCGCCTGTCCAGCGCGTACCGCCCGCCACCGATCGTCGCGAAAATCATTCCGAACAGCACCAGCGCGCCCGCCGGAAACGCTCCGCGCACGCCCAGCGCCAGGTCGACCATCAACAGCGCCACGATGAAGTTGATCGCACAGACCATCCCAGCAAACCGCATGGCGATTCCCAGTACAAAGCAGATGCCGACCGCCAGCTGCGCATAGACCGACAGCCGCGCCATCGCGTCGGGCATCGGGAAGCCATGCGCGCGCAGAAAGCCGACGAATTCCGCCATCCGCGCCGCGCTGGTCACATTGTCCCACACCCCCCAGATCAGGAACGCGCCCACCACGAGTCGCGCCGCCAGCAGTGCCAGATCGCTCCCCGCCGCCGCCCCATTGCTCCGCATCCGCATCATTCCCCGTCTCCCGCCATCAGCATCACTGCCGCGCTCTGCTTGTGGACGCGCTTGATAAAGCTCGTCTCATAGCGTCGCACCGCCGGGGCGTTCTGAAACAGCCGTTCGGCCAGTGCATTGTAATCCGCCATATCCCGCGCGCAGACCAGCACCGCCAGATCGTCCGCGCCCGCGACGTCGAGGATCATCTGCACCGCATCTTCCGCCGCCAGCGACGCACGCAGCGCCGCGATCCCGCGCTCCTCGGCATGCTCCTGCACCTGCACCCGCACCAGCGCGCGCAGCCGCCGCTCGGTCAGCTTCGGGGCCAGGATCGCGACATCCGCCGCGACGAACCCCTCGGCGCGCAGCCGCCGTACCCGCCGCGTCACTGCGGAGGCCGACAGCGGTACCTCGCGCGCCAGTTCCTCCGCCGTCGCGAGCGAATCGCGCTGAAGCAGGTTGAG
>JBHYGP010000246.1:2072-3106 GCA_051858935.1 Sphingomonas sp. | reverse complement strand
AGCAGTTGAATGTCGAAGGCGTCGAGCTTGCTCATGTCCGGCGCGAAGCCACTCCCGAATGACGATTTTCGGCACATAGCGCGCGATGATCGGCTGCAAAAGGCGTGTTAGTTAAGTATAACACCCCGTGTGATCCACGACGGAGAGACTTGATGCGCAAGGAAGTGATGGCTGCGATGACTCTGGCTGCCCTGGCACCGTTGGCGATGGCGCAAAGCGATGCACCGGCCCCGGCTACCGCGCCCGCCTATGATGCCGCGGCTGCAAAGGCTGCGGTCGCCACGCTGGCGGACGAGCTGGAGAAGAATTTCGTCTTCCCCGACACCGCCAAGCGCTATGCCGCAGCCCTGCGCGCCAAGCTCGCAGCGGGCGGCTATGACGGGGTGACGGACGGCTACACGCTCGCCGGGGTGGTGACCGCCGACCTTCAGGCGATCGCACCCGACGGCCACCTCGCAATGTTCGCGCCGGGCGGCCCGCAGTCGCAGCGCGTCGGTCAGCCCTCGACCCAGCAAAAGATCGGCAACGCCCCGCTTCCGCCCGCGCCGATGGAACAGGCGGGGATGATCGCGCCGGGCATCGCCTATGTCCGCTTCAACGGCTTTTTCGGCCAGCCAGAGACGCTCAAGGCGTTCACCGCCTTTCTCGACCAGCATGTCGGCGCAAGGACGCTGATCATTGACGCGCGCACGCATCGCGGTGGCGGGCTGGACGAAATGGACGTCATGTTCCCGCGCATCTTCGACAAGGCACAGACGGTGATGGTGATGGATACGCGTGCGTCCTTCGCCGAAGGGGCCGGGCCGCTGCCGTTCCGCTCGCTGGTCAAGGTCGACGCGCCAGCGGAACTGGCGCGGGTCGAACATCGCGTCACCCCCGCCAGCCCGGCCAGCCCATGGGCGAAGACCAAAATCTACTATCTGACCTCGCCACGCACTGCGTCGGCCGCCGAACATCTCGCGTCGGTATTCAAGGGGACGAAGCGCGCGACGCTGGTCGGCGCGACTACGGCGGGGGCGGGCCCTTATGGCGGC
>JBHYGP010000246.1:0-2042 GCA_051858935.1 Sphingomonas sp. | reverse complement strand
GAGCGCGCACGCTATGCGGCATTGGTGCGCGAAGGCGTTCCGGCGGCCGAAGCGGAGAAACTCTCCGCATCGCATATGCCCAGCGGCCCGATGGAGCGCCGCCAGCCCGCCAAGCGGTGAAGCGAGCGGGGCGGGGGGCGCTATCCACAGCGCGCTTTCCTCGCCCCCTTGCACCCCCGGTCACAACCGCTAAACGCCCCCGTTCACCTTATATGGAGCGGGACATGAGCGACTCGATTTCGGCCGAGCAGCTGCGCCTTCTGATCGAGCGGATCGAGCGGCTGGAAGAAGAAAAGAAGGGCATCAGCGACGACATCAAGGATGTCTATGGCGAGGCCAAGGCGACCGGTTTCGACGCCAAGATCATGCGCACCATCATCCGCCTGCGGAAGATGGAGAAGCACCAGCTCGACGAGCAGGACGCACTGCTCGAAGTCTACCGCGCCGCACTGGGGATGCAGTAAGCGCACCGACCTGACACTTTCGTCGTCCCGGGCTTGACCCGGGACAGGGCTTCTTCTGTCACCACGTGGACAAAGACAGCCCGGCCCCGGGTCAAGCCCGGGGCGACGATGGAGGCAGGGCAGGGGCATTGCCGCCCCGCACCCTGCCGCCTTAACATGTCGCCTCATCTCAGGAGGCGCGCATGATTCTCACCACCACCAGCACCGTCGATGGCCACGCCGCCACCCGCTATCACGGCATCGTGACCGCCGAGGTGATCATCGGTGCCAACATCTTCCGCGACCTGTTCGCCGGCATCCGCGACATCGTCGGCGGCCGTTCGGGCAGCTATGAACGCCCGCTCAAGGACGCGCGCAAGACTGCGCTCGACGAACTGCGCGACGAGGCGCGTGCGCTGGGTGCGAACGGCGTGATCGGCATCGACTTCGACTATGAAGTGATCGGCAAGAACGGATCGATGCTGATGGTCTCCGCCTCGGGTACGGCGGTGACGCTCAGCGGGGTTTGATTTTTTTGGGTCACGCAGAGGCGCAGAGAGCGCCGAGATGTGGTCTGCCGCGTTAGCGGCTTTCATTCTTGCGGCGGTACCGCTTGCCGCAACGTTGATGATGGGCATGCGCTCCGCGCATCGGCCTACATCTCTGCGTCTCTGCGTGAATAATTTCTTCGCGCCTCCGCGCCTCCGCGTGAACTAAAACCGCCGGTTGCACCCGGCGCTGCCCTTGTCCTAGAGACGCGCATCCAAATTTACGGGACCACCCATGGCAGGCCATTCCAAATTCAAGAACATCATGCACCGCAAGGGCGCGCAGGATAAGAAGCGTTCGGGCATGTTCAGCAAGCTCAGCCGCGAAATCACCGTCGCGGCCAAGATGGGCCTGCCCGATCCCGACATGAACCCGCGCCTGCGTGCGGCGGTCAACGCCGCCAAGGCGCAGTCGATGCCCAAGGACAATATCCAGCGCGCGATCGACAAGGCGAGCAAGGGCGACGGCGAGAATTACGAGGAAATCCGCTATGAGGGCTTCGGCCCCGGCGTGTCGCTGATCATCGAGGCATTGAGCGACAACCGCAACCGCACCGCCACCAATGTCCGCACCGCAGTGTCCAAGAATGGCGGCAATCTCGGTGCATCCGGGTCGGTCAGCCATGCCTTCGACCGCGTCGGCCTGATCACCTATCCCGCCAGCGTCGGTGACGCCGAAAAGGTGTTCGAGGCGGCGCTGGAAGCCGGCGCGGAGGACGTGACGTCGAGCGAGGACGGGCACGAGATCTGGACCAGCAACGCCGACCTGCACGAAGTCGCCAAGGCGCTCGAACCCGTGCTGGGCGAGGCAGAGGGGGCGAAGCTCGCCTGGAAGCCGCAGACCATGGTCGAGGTCGACGAAGCCGATGCCGCGACGCTGTTCAAACTGATCGACGCGCTCGACGATGATGACGACGTCCAGACCGTCTGGGGCAATTACGAAGTCTCGGACGACGTGATGGCGAAGCTGGGGTGATAATTCCTCCCCTGAGCTTGCTCAGGGGAGGGGGACCGCCCGCGCAGCGGGTGGTGGAGGGGCGGCTGCGCAGAC
>JBHYGP010000245.1:0-3981 GCA_051858935.1 Sphingomonas sp. | reverse complement strand
CCGCCGCGCAGGCGTCGATCGCCGTCTGGATCGCGCGGGTGTTGAGCGTCTTGCCATCCCCGACCGCGCCATGGCTGCGGATGTTGACGACTCGATCGCGGGCGAACGCGGTCGAAGGCAGCGCGAGCAAACCGAGCGCCGGTGCGCGCAGCAACAGTCCACGGCGGGTTTCCATGATCCTCTCCTCCTGGTTTCGCAGTCAATTTCCACCAGTGAAAAATGATTGCACCTAGCTTGTCAGACAGCTTAAACTGTCTTACAGGTTTGGTGTCAAGCAGCCGTGAAGCTGTATGAACGGGGAGGTAGAGAATGGCGAATTTCCGAAATTGCGCGTGGACTCCGTCTGTCATCGCGCTGGCGATCGGCCTGTGTGCGACGTCTCCCGCGCTGGCGCAGGATGCGCCCGCAGCGGAGGAAAATGCGGACGAGGTCGTCATTCAGGGCTTCCGCAAATCGCTGAGCGACTCACTTGAGCAGAAGCGCGAGGAAACCGGCGTCGTCGACACGATCCTGGCAGAGGATGTCGGCAAGTTCCCGGATTCCAATCTGGCCGAATCGATGCAGCGCATTCCCGGCGTCGCGCTGGCACGCGGTGACGGCGGCGAGGGCAAGACGATCGCGGTGCGCGGGCTGGGTGCGCAGTTCACCCGCGTGCGGCTGAACGGAATGCAGGGGTCGAGCGGGACCAACTCGTCCGATATCCGCGCCGGGTTCAACACCTCGCGTTCGTTCGACTTCAGCGTGTTCGCGTCGGAGCTGTTCAGCCAGCTGACCGTGCGCAAGACCTATTCGGCGGATATCGACGAGGGCTCGCTCGGCGCGACGGTCGATCTTCAGACGCCGCGTCCGCTGGCCTATGGCGAAGACTTCACCCTCGCGGCGAGCGCGCAGGGCACGTATGACGATCTGCGCGAGCGGGTCAGCCCGCGTGTGACCGGCCTGATTTCGAAGAAGTTCCTCGACGGCACCTTCGGCGTCGCGGCGTCGATCGCCTATACCGAGCGCCACACGCGCGAAGAGGCGTGGTCGGCGGTCGAAATGTATCGCGGCACGCAGCAGGGCGGTTTCTGTTCGCCGGTCGGCTATGGCACGCAGAATCCCGGCAACAACGCCTCGATCGGCACCGACGCGCTGAACTGCGCCACGGGCCTGCCGCGCCTGCCCGGCACGGCCGAGAACATCGCGACATACGAAGCGGCGCGCAGCGCGTTCATCTATCGCAGCCCGCGCTGGCTGCGGTCGGAGCAGGATTATTCGCGGCTTGGCGCGACGGTGACGCTGGAGGCCGAACCGGCCGAGGGCACCAAGTTCGCACTCGATGCCCTGTATTCGCGGTACGACGTCAAGCGGACGGATTACTCCTTCGCCGCCAACTCGTTCGCGCGCGGCACGAACAACCATGGCGCGCCGATCACGTCGGTCGTCGAATTCGAGGTCAATCCGCAGGGCAGCATCGCATATGGGCGGTTCAACGGGATCGATATCTCGAACGACACCGCGCGGCGCGAATATACGACGACCTTCCGCCAGATCAACGCAACCTTCTCGCAGGAGCTGGGGAAGCTGACGATCGACGGTTATGTCGGCCTGTCCTACTCGACGATGCACAATCCGGTGTCGACGCAGATCAGCTTCTTCGCCAACGACGTCACCAACTTCTCCTATGATTTCCGCGGTGGCGGCAGCATTCCGGTGATCAACTGGGGCTTCGACACGACCAATGCGAATAATTTCCTGTTCGCGCCGAACGTCGCCGGGGGCGGGGTCACCATCTTCCGCAATTTGCTCAACAAGGGCGACAACAAGGAAGATACCGAGAATCTGACGACCGAGTTCAACGCCACCTATGCGCTGGTGGACGGGCTGAAGGTGCGCGCCGGCGTCCAGTATCGCGAGTCCAATTACGAGAAATATGCGCGCAGCCGTGCGGGCAACGTCACGACCGGCACGCTGCCGGGTGGGACTGCACTCAGTTCGGTGATGATGCTGATCGACGGCTTTGGAAGCTCGATGCCGGGCGATGTCGGGGGATCGTGGCTGGCGCCGGATTATGATGCGATCGACCGGCTGATCAACTTCACCAACGACGACAGCGGCACCTATGCACTCGCCGCGATCCCGGTCAGCGACCAGCTGCGCGAGGCGGTGACCGGTGCCTATGGCATGGTCGAGTTCGACACCGATGCGCTGCCGGTGCGGCTGCGCGGCAATATCGGCGTGCGTTATGTCCACACCCGCCAGAGCGGGCGCGGCACCGTGGCGGGCACGTCCAGCGTGCTGACGCGCGAATATGACGACTGGCTGCCGTCGGCGACGATTACCGCGGACATCACCGACAAGCTGATCCTGCGCCTTGCCGCGGCGAAGGTGATGGCGCGGCCCGAGCTGAACCATATCCTTCCCGCGGGGGTGAACATCGCGCTCAATACGCGCACGATTTCGGGGCCGAACTTCTATCTGGAGCCGATCCGGGCGAAGACGGTGGACGCGAGCCTGGAATATTATTTCGGGCAGCGCGGGCTGATTTCGGTCGGCGCGTTTTACAAGGATATCGACAGCTATATTCAGGCATTGTCGACGTCGATGCCCTTTAACCAGACCGGGCTTCCGCTGTCGTTGATCGCGGGATCGGGCTGGACCGGGACCGACGAGTTTACCGTCAGCACGCGCCAGAACACGCCTGGCGGCCCGCTCAAGGGCATTGAGGTCAACCTGCAGACCGGGTTCGATTTCCTGGGCGACTCGTTCCGCAACTTCGGCATGCTGGCGAACTACACCTTCGTCGATTCGCAGATCACTTATTGCCTGCGTTCCAGCCAGCCGTGCACCGGTGCCAACACGACGGTTCGCGATCTGGTCAACCTGTCCAAGCATACGGTGGGCGGGACGCTGTATTACGAGGATGACAAGTTCAGCATTCGCGGGTCAGCGACCTATCGCGACAGATATCTGCTGAGCGTGCCGACGTCGCGCATCGACACGGTGACGGTGCCGGGGACCGTGCTGAACGATGTTCAGGGTGCCAAGTCGACGGTGTTCGTCGATGCGGTCATCTCGTACCAGGTCACGCCGCAGATCAGCGTGCGCCTTGAGGGGCAGAACCTGACCAACGAGGCGATCGAATATTATTACGACTCGGTGCGTCAGGATCCCTATTACACGTCGTTCACGGGACGGAAGTTCACCGCGGGCGTCGCGTTCAAATTCTGACGCCGCCGTTCGGGATGTATCCGATGGAGTCAGCCCGGTCTGCACGCAGGCCGGGCTGTTTCATTGGTGGGTCAGCCGGCTGCGGCCGGAACCCAGCCAAGATCGGCCGAGATGCGTTCCGCTGTCTCGCGCAGCCGGTCGCGGGTCTGGTCGATGTCGGTCGGCTGACACCCGTCGATCATCACCAGATAGGGGACGGTGAGCGCCGCGACCGCATGCCCCTCAAACCCGAAGATCGGGGCGCTGAGATCGGTGACGCCCGCGACGCGCGCGCTGGGCTGCATCTCATAGCCCTGTGCGCGGACAGTGGCGATGCGTTGCCTCAGCGCTTTCTCGGCGGCGGGGCTCGATCCGGTCAGTTCGGCGACGAGCGCTTCGCGCTGCGCTTCCGGCATGAAGGCGAGCAGGACATGGCCCGAGCAGCTCGTCACCAGATCGACGCTGACGCCCAGACGAACGCCGAAGCCGACCTGGCCGGGGCTTTCCTGACGCTTGACGACCAGCCCGGAGCCGTCGCCGACGACGACGAGGTGGCAGGACAGGTTGATCGCATCGGTCAGCTCCTGCATCGGCACCGCCGCCGCCATGGTCAGGCCATGCGCCGGGGTCGCGCGGAACGCCGCCTCGAGCACGCGATAGGTGACGGTGTAGCGATCGTCCTTTGGCCCTTTGCGCAGCCAGTTGCGCGCCTCCATCACGATCACGATGCGGAAGATCTCACCGATCGAGCGGCCAAGACCCTGCGCGATTTCGCTGACGGTCAGCCCGGCG
>JBHYGP010000244.1:0-3989 GCA_051858935.1 Sphingomonas sp. | reverse complement strand
CCCGCGACCAACCCGGCTGGACCCGGATCGCCGCGCCCGACGCCATCGCCGACCTCGATGGCGTCGATCATCTGCTGGTCGAGGGCGGCGCACAGACCGCTGCCGCCTTCCTCCGCGCCGATCTCGTCGACCGCTTGCTGCTCTACCGCGCGCCGATCCTGCTCGGCGGCAAGCCGGGCCTCGCCGATCTCGGCCTCACCGCGCTCGACCCGGCGCATGGCCGTTGGAAATTGCACGACGCGCGCATGCTTGGCAGCGACCGGCTCGAGGTCTACGAGCGCGCCAGAGGATAGATATGTTCACCGGAATCATCACCGATGTCGGCGCGATCGCGGCGATCGAGAATCGCGGCGACCTGCGTGCCCGCATCACGACCACCTATGATATGGCAACGGTCGACATGGGCGCGTCGATCGCTTGTTCGGGCGTGTGCCTGACCGTGGTGGACAAGGGGCCGGGCTGGTTCGCGGTCGATGTGTCGCACGAAACCGTCTCGCGCACCGCCGCCCAATGGGTCGCGGGCCAGCGCCTCAACCTCGAACGCGCGCTCAAGGTCGGCGACGAGCTGGGCGGCCATATCGTCACCGGTCATGTGGACGGCGTCGGCACCGTGCTCTGCATCTGCCCCGAGGGCGACTCGCACCGGATCGGCATTTCGGTCCCCGCCAGCCTCGCCCCGTTCATCGCCGCCAAGGGATCGATCACCATCGACGGCGTGTCGCTGACCGTGAACGAAGTCACCGATCAGCCCGACGGCACAGCCCATTTCGCGATCAACCTGATCCCGCATACCCAGGCCGTCACCACGCTCGGAGCATTGGCTCAGGGGCAGGCGGTCAATCTCGAAATCGACGTGCTCGCGCGTTATCTGCAACGAATGGAGGCCGCCCGTGGCCAAAGCTGAACTCTCCCGCATCCCCCACGCCTTCCTGTCCTCGCCCGAAGAGATCATCGACGAGGCGCGCAACGGGCGCATGTTCATCCTGGTCGATGACGAGGACCGCGAAAATGAGGGCGACCTGGTCATCCCCGGCCAGATGGCGACCCCCGATGCGATCAACTTCATGGCCCGCCACGGCCGCGGCCTGATCTGCCTCGCGATCACGCAGGACCGCGCCGACCAGCTCGGCCTCGAACCGATGTCGCGCCGCAACGGCACCAGCATGGGCACCGCCTTCACCGTCTCGATCGAAGCCAAGGAGGGCGTCACCACCGGCATCTCCGCCGCCGATCGCGCGCGCACCGTCGCCGTCGCGACCGACGCGACCAAGGGCTCGACCGACATCGTGTCGCCCGGCCATGTCTTCCCGCTCGTCGCGCGTGAAGGCGGGGTTCTGGTCCGCGCCGGCCATACCGAGGCTGCGGTCGATGTCTCACGGCTCGCCGGGCTCAGCCCGTCGGGCGTGATTTGCGAGATCATGAAGGACGACGGGACGATGGCGCGGATGGACGACCTCGTCGCCTTCGCCCAGCTCCACAATCTCAAGATCGGCACGATCCGCGACCTGATCGCCTATCGCCGCCGCTACGACCATCTGGTCGAGCGTCGCGCCGAATCGGTGTTCACCAGCCGCTGGGGCGGCGACTGGCGGACGATCGCCTTCTGGAACAAGGCGACCGGCACCGAACAGCTGGCGTTGGTCAAGGGCCGCGTCACCCCCGACAAGCCGACCCTCGTCCGCATGCACGCACTATCGCCCTTCGCCGATGTGTTCGGAGAGGCGGGCGATCGCGGCGTCCTGCTTCAGCGCTCGATGGAGATCATCGGCGAGGAAGGCGCGGGCGTGGTCGTCGTGATCAACAAGCCGCGCGCCGACGCCTTCACCATGGCGGTCGAACGCAAAGCCGGGAAGCGCACCGAGGTCGATATGGAGGAGTTGCGCGATTACGGCGTCGGCGCGATGATCCTCAACGAACTGGGGGTCGAGGAAATGGTGCTGCTCACCAACACCCATCACACATTGGTCGGCCTCGACGGCTATGGCCTGCGCATCGTCGGCGAGCGCGCCATCGACCTGAAAGGCGAATAATGGCGAACATCCTGATCGTCGAAGCACGCTTCTACGACCATCTCAACGACATGCTCCTCGCCGGCGCCCGCGCCGCAATCGAGGCGGCGGGTCATGCCCATGAGACCGTCACCGTCCCCGGCGCGCTCGAAGTGCCCGGCGCGATCGTGCTGGCCGAGGAGACGCAGCGCTACGACGCCTATGTCGCGCTCGGCGTCGTGATCCGCGGCGAGACCTATCATTTCGAGATCGTCTCGAACGAAAGCGCGCGCGGCATCATGGCGCTGACCATGGACGGCATCCCGATCGGCAACGGCATCCTGACCACCGAGGACGAGGCGCAGGCGATCCGCCGCGCCGATCCGGCGCAGCTCGACAAGGGCGGCGGCGCGGCAGAGGCGGCCATCGCCATGCTGGCATTGAAGCAGCGGCTGTAATGAACTCTCCGATCCTCTTCACCGAACGGCTGATCCTGCGCCGTCCGGCGGCGGAGGATCTCGATGGCTGGGCGGCCTTCTCCGCCGATCCGGTGGCGACCGAGCATCTCGGCGGCCCGGTCGAGCGCAGCGTCGCCTGGCGGCAGCTCTGCACCATGGCGGGGGCGTGGGAGATCAACGGCTTCGCGATGTTCAGCGTGATCGAGCGCGCGACCGGCAAATGGGTCGGTCGCCTCGGCCCGTGGATGCCGGAAGGCTGGCCGGGCACCGAAGTCGGCTGGGGCGTTGCCGCCGAGTTCGCCGGGCGCGGCTATGCCTATGAGGGCGCGGTCGCGGCGATGGACTATGCCGTCGATGTGCTCGGCTGGAGCGAGGTGATCCACACCATTGCGCCGGAAAACACCCGCTCGATCCGCCTCGCCCAGCGGCTGGGATCGACCAATTTGCGCCCGGTAAAGCTACCCGCCCCCTATGCCGATGTCACCGTCGATGCCTGGGGGCAGAGCGCGGCGCAATGGCGCGCGGGACGCGCGGCGCGGTGACCGACGTGCCGCCCAGCCGCTACAAGGTCGTCGAGCGCGACCGGCGGCTGGTGGTGATCGACACGCTGACCGGAAAGCCCGCCAGCGCACCCGGCCCGATTCCTCCTGCTGACCGGCAGGATCACCCACCATCGCCGATTGAGCGCCCTGTCGCCGAGGATGAACCCCGCCGCATTGACGATCGCAGCGGCGCGCAAATCCTGACCACCTCGCGCCTCTACGACCTCAAGGCACCGCGCCGGATCGTGATGGGCGACCGCTTCAACGAGAAATTCGGCAAGGCAATCGGCGGCTGGCTGGTCGGCCTGTTCTTCGCCTTCTCGATCGCCTTCCTGTTCTTCCCTTGGCTGATCGTCGTGCCGTTCGTGCTGGCCTTGCAACCCAAATTGCGCGCGGCGATCCGCCAATGGATCACCGCGCGGCTGGACGAAGTGGAGCGGGGTTAAACCCCGTTTGCCCTGAGCCCGTCGAAGGGCCGAAGCGGCCACTGTCGGGACTGGCTCTTCGACAGGCTCAGAGCAAACGGATGTTGGGTTACGCCGCCTCCTGCTCCGCCAGCGCCGGATAGTCCACATAGCCCTCCGGCCCCTGGCTATACCACGTCGCCATATTGCCCTCATTGAGCGGCGCACCGCTGCGCAGCCGTTCGGGCAGGTCGGGGTTGGCGAGGAAGGTACGACCAAAGCTCACCGCATCCGCGACCCCGCTGTCGAGCGCGGCCTGCGCCGCCTCGCGGGTCACATAATCGGAGTTCACCACCAGCGGCCCGTCGAATACGGTACGGATCGCCGGGCTCAGCTTGGGTACGTCGGTGCGCCCGAACGTCCCCTCCGGCCCCGGCTCGCGCAATTCGAGGAACGCAATGCCCAGTTCGGACAGCCGCTTGGCCGCGGGCAGGAACAGCGCATGCGGGTCGCTGTCATCGACCCCCTGGCTCGCGCCATTGGGCGACAGGCGCACGCCGGTGCGATCCGCCCCCGCCACCGCGACGACGCGCTCGG
>JBHYGP010000243.1:0-4001 GCA_051858935.1 Sphingomonas sp. | reverse complement strand
AGGACACAGCCGTCCTCCCCCTCCGTCGCCGTCGGCGCCACCTCCCCTTGGCGGGGGAGGATTACTGGCCGACTTACCGCCCCAAATCCGAAACGCGCTTGCGCTCATCGGCAGGGATGAGTCCTTCGAGCACGGCCCAGAAGCCGCCGACCGCCGCCTGTCCCGCCGAGGAATAGGCGGCGGTCATTTTTTCGCGCAACGCGTCGAACAGTTCGGCCTCAAGCTTGGTGCCCTCAGGGGTCAGGCGCAGCAGGCGCTGACGGCGATCCTCGCGCCCCGGCCGCGTCTCGATCAGGCCGCGTTCGGTCAGGTCGGTCAGTACCCTCCCAAGCGATTGCTTGGTGATTGCCAGCAGCGAGATCAGCTCGCCCACAGTAATGTCCGGCTGACGCGCGACAAAGTAGAGCGAGCGGTGATGCGCGCGGCCCAGTCCCTGTGCCGCCAGCCCTTCGTCGATCGAGCGCGTGAGGTGGCTGTAGCCGAAATAGAGCATTTCGACGCCGCGCCGGATTTCGGCTTCGCGCAGGAATAACGGGGATGCAGTTGGGACAGCCATGTTGACCTGTTTTGCCATCGGGCTTAGGCGTGCGCAACGGTAGATTCAGGAGAGTGATGTGAGCAGCCCGACGTTTCACGTTGAAACCAACCCGGCTCCCGTCGACGCGAACGAGCGTAGCCGCCTGCTCGCCGACCCCGGTTTCGGGAAGCTGTTCACCGATCATATGGCGATGATCCGCTGGTCGGATGCAAAGGGCTGGCACGACGCCAAGATCACCGCGCGCGGCCCGCTGATGCTCGATCCGGCGACCGCCGTGCTGCATTATGCGCAGGAGATTTTCGAGGGGCTCAAGGCCTATCGCCTCGGCGATGGTGGGACAGCGCTGTTCCGGCCCGAGGAAAATGCCCGCCGTTTCCGCGAATCGGCGCAGCGCATGGCGATGCCGGAATTGCCCGACGATCTGTTCATCGGGTCGATCGAAGCGCTGGTGAAGGCCGACGCGAACTGGATCCCGGAGCTGGAGGGCGGTTCGCTTTACCTGCGCCCCTTCATGTTCGCGAGCGAGGTGTTCCTGGGCGTCAAGCCCGCCAGCGAATATCTCTACCTCGTCATCGCGTCGCCTGCTGGCGCCTATTTCAAAGGTGGGGCGAAGGCCGTCACCATCTGGGTGTCCGATCACTATACCCGCGCTGCGCCCGGCGGAACCGGGGCGGCCAAGTGCGGCGGCAACTATGCCGCGAGCCTGGTCGCGCAGGCCGAGGCGATCAAGGAAGGCTGCGATCAGGTCGTGTTCCTCGACGCGGCCGAGCGCCGCTGGGTCGAGGAACTGGGGGGCATGAACCTGTTCTTCGTGTTCGACGATGGCAGCATCGTCACCCCGCCGCTGACCGGCACGATCCTGCCCGGCATCACGCGGGAATCGATCATCGCGCTGGCGCGGGAGCAGGGGATAACGGTGCGCGAAGAGCCCTATGCGATCGATCAGTGGGAGGCCGATGCGAATAGCGGGCGGCTGGTCGAGACCTTTGCCTGCGGCACTGCGGCGGTGGTCACCCCGGTCGGCCAGGTGAAAAGCCGCGACGGCGGTTTCACCATCGGCAGCGGAGGGCCGGGGCAGGTGACTGAGGCGCTCAAGGCGCGCCTGACCGCGATCCAGCGCGGCGAGGCACCCGATCCGCATGGCTGGGTGCATCGGTTCGGCTGATACCCCTTTTCAGGCGCGCCGCTCCTCTGTAAGGGCGTCGCTTCCGACCATGCTGGGGCGTAGCCAAGCGGTAAGGCAACGGCTTTTGATGCCGTGTACCGAAGGTTCGAATCCTTCCGCCCCAGCCAGTCCACTCCGTCGTCTATCGCTCATCAGTGCCGACCGGCGGTGCCTCGACCAGCAGCGACCACGGCGCGGGCAGGTAGTCGAGCGACATGTAGAAATAGAAGGCGCAGGAGCCGTCCGAGCGGAATGTCGCGCCCTTGACGATGCCGAATGCCGTGGTTCCGCTGAACACCGGGCCGCCGCTATCCCCCTGCTTGCAGGTCGGCCCCGCGACCGCGACCCAGGTGGGGAGGCAAAAGCCGCCGCACAGCTCGCCCGAGGGGGCGAAGTCGAGCAGCGTCACTTCGGCGCAGCTATAACCGGTCGCCTCGCCGCGATGGCACACGAAATCGCCGGCACGGGTGCTGGTCTTGCTGCGCTGGCCCTCGACCGGCCGTTCGATCGTGCGCGCGGTATCGGCGTAGAAGAGCGGGCGGGCAGGGGCGGGACCGGCATGGATCTGCACGTCGTGATAGCCCCAGCCCCATTGCCCGACAAAGGTGAGCGGCGTCGCGCGCCGCTGTGGGTCGAAATAGCTGAGATCGTCGAGGCAGTGGGCTGCGGTGGTGATGCCGGTGCGTGCGCCATCGGTGACCAGAAAGCCGCTGGTGCAGCGATAGCGCTTGCCGCTGACCGGATCGGTTCCGTCGAGCCGTCCGCCACCCTGTGGCCCCAGATTGCGCGCGACGAGGTCGAGCTCGCGCACCTGAACCGGAACGCCGGTCAACTGGGTCAGTCGGGTATCGAGCGCTGCGGCTCCCCCAGCCTGTTCGACTGCGGTCCGGCCCGCGATCACCACCAGCTCCCCCGTCCGCGGATCGACGCCCATTGACGGATAGCTTTGCAGTGCCGCGCGGATCGCCGCCTGATAGTGCGTCAGCGCCCACACCACGCGGTCGCGGTTCGCTTTCGCCCCGGTGCGGAATTGGACCGGCACCTGCGTCGCCCCGGCGGTGACCCAGGAGATCGGCACCGGGTCGGTCCCCGTCAGATAGACGATGAAGCGATAGTCCGGGCTATGCTGGACCGAGATGCCAGCCAGCCGATCGCGGTAGCGTTCCGCGATGGCATCGATGGCCGGGACCGACTCCTGCTGGGCGGTCAGACGCCTGATCGCTTCGGGCAGGGGCACCCCATAGGTCCGCGCATATTCCGCCGCGTCCTGTTGCAGCGAGTCTTCGCGGGTCTGGACAATCTGCGCGGAGGCCGGCGCCGCGACCGCGCACAGGGCAGCGAGCAGTGCGGGCCACTTCGCCCCAGCGCGCATCCGCTTTCGATCAGCCGGCATCGGTTTTGAGCGCCTCGGCCACCAATGGTGCGACGCGACCGACAATCTTTTCCAGTCCCTGCGGATTGGGGTGGATACGGTCCTCCAGCATCAGCGTCGGGTCGGTCACCACCTGATCCAGGAAGAAGGGGTATAGGACCGCGTCATAGCGCTTCGCCAGATCGCCATAGATCGCGTTGAACGCGTCGGCATAGTCGCGGCCCATGTTCGGCGCGGCGATCATGCCGGTGAGCATGATCGGGATGCCGCGCTTTTTCAGCTCCTCGCAGATCGCGGTCAGGTTCGCGCGGGTCTCGGCGGGGTCGATCCCGCGCAGCATGTCGTTGCCGCCCAGATTGACCATGACCAGGTCCGGCGCGCGGTCGAGCCCGTCGAGGGTGAAGGCGAGGCGACGCAGCCCGGCCGAACTGGTGTCGCCCGACACCCCGGCATTTCGGACGCTCGCGGCGATCCCGCGTGCTGCCAAAGCCTTTTCCAGCTGCGCCGGGAAACTCTCCTGCGGCAATACACCATAGCCGGCGTAGAGGCTGTCCCCGAAGGCGACGACCAGCCGCGCGTCGGCCTTCTCCGCACCCGCGCTGGCCACCGCAGCCGGTGTCGGCGGGGTCGCCAGCGACTGGTTCGTCGGATCATTTTCGCTCGAACAGGCGCTCAGCCCTTGGAGGAGCAGCACTGCGCCCGCATATGAGGCTAGCTTATTGGTCAAGGACGTCTTCTCCACACATGTCGATCGAACCGGTGGCGGATATCGCAATCCGCGCGCGTAATGTCACCCTGACGCTTGGAACGCGCGAAGCGCCGACCGAAATTTTGAAGGGAATCGATGTCGATATCGCGCGCGGTGCCAGCGTCGCGATCCTCGGCCCGTCGGGATGCGGCAAGTCGACGCTGCTGCGCATCATCGC
>JBHYGP010000242.1:0-4004 GCA_051858935.1 Sphingomonas sp. | reverse complement strand
GATATTCTGAAATGGGTGGCCGGGTGGGGGAGCGGGCTGGAGCCGAAACCCAATATGTGGCCTGGTTCGAACCCGACCATCACATCGTCCGCGCCAATGCCCGGTTCTTCGTCGACCGCTTCCACACGATGCGCTGGTCGATTCTCACGCCGGAACTGACCCTGCACTGGGACGGTAAAACCCTCTCCGAAGGCCCCGGCGCGAGCAAGGCCGACGCGCCGCAGGACGATCCGGTCGAGGCGGTGTGGAAGACCTATTACGCGTCGATCTTCAACCCCGCCCGGCTCAAGACTGGCGCGATGCTCAAGGAAATGCCGCGCAAATACTGGAAAAACATGCCCGAAACCGCGCTGGTGGCAGAGCTGATCAAGGGTGCCCGCGCGCGCGAAGTGGCGATGGTCGAAACCGCACGCCTGACCGGCCCCGGCGACAATGCGACCAAAGCGTGGAGCGCGCTGCGTGACGAGGCCGCGGCCTGCACCCGCTGCCACCTCTACCAGCACGCGACCCAGACAGTGTTCGGCGAAGGCCCGGTCGATGCCCCACTAATGCTGATCGGCGAACAGCCCGGCGATCAGGAGGACCTTGCCGGCCGCCCGTTCGTCGGCCCCGCCGGACAGTTGCTCGACGACGCGCTCGCACAGGCAGGGATCGACCGCTCCACCGCCTATCTCACCAACGCGGTCAAGCATTTCAAGTTCGAGCCGCGCGGCAAGCGCCGTATCCATTCAAAACCCGATGCGGGGGAGATCAGCGCCTGCCGCTGGTGGATCGAACAGGAATTGCTGATCGTCCGCCCCAAAATCGTCATCGCACTCGGCGCCACCGCCGCGCGGTCGTTGCTAGGCAGGACCGTCACCATCTCGCGCGAGCGCGGCCGCGCCATCCCGCTCGACTCGGGCGCGGAGGTATGGATCACCGTCCACCCCAGCTATCTGCTGCGCCTGCCCGACCCGGAGGCCAAGGCCACGCAACACGCCGCCTTCATCGCCGACCTGCGCACCGCCGCCGCGCGACTTTGACAACCCGGCGCGGGGGGACCATCCTTCCCTTGAGGGGACAGTGATGCGACTCGGCACGTTAGCCATGCTGATCGTCCTGACGGCCGCCACACCCGTGACGGCCGCGCATTCGGCGCTCGCGCAAACGCTGCCCCCGCCGCCTCCGTCGGCACCGCCTCCTCCGCCACCGCCACCGCCGCCACCACCCCCGCCCGCCGCGATTCCAGATTCCGCCGCACCGCCCGAATGCACGCGTGCTCCGGCGACGGACCGGCCCACCGCTGTTCCCGCGCGGCCAACCGGTGCCAGCACACAGAAAGAGGGCAGCAACGCGCCCTGCCCCACCTGCCCGCCGCCCTGTCCGTGAACGCTCGGCATTCTGTCTCCCCCGGCCCCGGGCGGCAAACCGGACGCACGGGGGATGTCACGATGCGAATGCAATCCGGCCTTGCCATCCTGTTGCCGCTAGCCGCGCTGTCGGCCTGCACAGCGCCGCCTGCGACCGATCACTCCGCCGATTCCGAATCCGTCACCTGCTCGACGCCCGAAAAGGATGACGCCCCGACCAAGGGCTCGATCAAGGGGCCGCGCGCCAGCACGCAACGCTCCGACGGCACGCAATCCGACTGCCCGACCTGTCCGCCGCCCTGTTAAGCGGCGACCCGGTCAGTCCTGCTTCTTGAGCTTAGCCAGTGCCGCGAACGGCCCGGTCGGGTCCTCGCTCAGCACCCCGGCATCGCGCAGCACGTCGTCCGCCCCTGAACTGCGCGGGAACGGGTCGAGCGCCAGCGCCAGCGTCTCCGCCGCAGCCTCGCCCAGGTCGATCGCGCCGCCGGTGTAGAACACCGTGTCGCATTCCTCATCCGTCAGTTCGACCTCATCCGCCTCGGGCGTGCCTTCGGGCAGGAAGCGGATCGCGAACTCCTCCGCGATCTGCGCCGGGACCGGATCGCCGGTGACGCTGCACGCCTGCACCACCGCGCCCGACAACTGCCCGCGCGCGACCACCCCCGTCGCGTCGCGATGCACGCTCATCGCCGATTCGAGCCGGTCGATCGCGATCAGCCCGAATCGCTTCGCCAGCGCCGCGCGCTCGACCTCATCCGCCGCGATCTCGACGCGATGCTCGCCCTTGCCGATCGTATCGAGCCGCTGAGGGCGCGAG
The DNA here is from genome assembly GCA_051858935.1 of Sphingomonas sp. Classification (GTDB taxonomy): domain Bacteria; phylum Pseudomonadota; class Alphaproteobacteria; order Sphingomonadales; family Sphingomonadaceae; genus Sphingomonas. The sequence goes on along the minus strand of JBHYGP010000242.1, from coordinate 1,838 downwards.
AATTCCGGCGCAATCACGGCAAGCGCCCCGTCAGCAAGTCCTGGTGCGTCACGCCCGCGAGCCGCGCCCGCAGGTCGCGCAACCCGGTCGCGCTGTGCGCCACCGCATCCGCCCCCGGATCCTCGCCGCGATACAGGTTGCGCAGCAACGCCGCTTCGAACGCCCCCGGCTCCGCACCCTCGGCCAGCGCATCGCGATAGGCGCCGATCCGCCCGCCAAGCAGCGCCATCATCTTGCCGATGCCCTTGCCGACCACCACGTCGCCGATCCCGATCTGGCGCAGCTGGCCGTCCATGTCGTCGACGAAACACTCGGTCAGCCGCGCGGTGGTGACCGCCGCGTCCGCATCATGCTCAATCCGCAGCATGACCATCGCGAGCACGCTCGCGATCATGTCGAACCGGCCGTTGACGCTGTCAGGCACTGCCCCGGCCTCATACCAGTGCGGTTCACGCCCGCGCGCCACCACCGCCTGATACAGCGCCGCCGCCGGGTTCTCTGGCTTGCGCCCGGTCAGCTTGTCCCACAATCGCATCGTCAAACTCCAATCGCCTCTCGGCGCTTGTTTGCCGGGGCCGCCCCGCATATTGAGGGGAACGGCGCGCGATGCAATGCGTGGCCTGTGCCCGCCTGGGGAGAGTGAGTTTGATGAAGTCCGCCCGTATCCTGTCCGCCGCGCTGTGCGGAACGATCCTGCTTGGCACCAGCGCCTGTGTGAAGCCGTTGCGCGGCTATCAGGGCTATGTGGTCGATGCGGATCTGGTGAACTCGGTGCAGCCGGGCGTGGACAATCGCGAATCGGTGCTCCAGACGCTCGGCAAGCCGACACTGACCAGCCAGTTCAACGAAGGCGAATGGTATTATGTGGGGCGTCAGACCCGCAATTTCGCGTTCAACAACCCAAGCGCCAAGGAACAGACGACGCTGCGCATCCGCTTCGACGCGGCCGGCAATGTCACCGAAGTAACCCGCACCGGCGCGGAGCAAATCGCCGAGATCAACCCCTCGAACAAGAAGACTCCGACCTTGGGTCGCGAGCGTGGCTTCTTTGAGGATCTGTTCGGCAATATCGGCACCGTCGGCGCACCCGGCACCGGTGGCGGCGGTCCCGACGGGCCGTAGTCTCCCTTTCGTTTCGCTGAATCATCCATTCCCGCGTCGTTCAGTCGCTTCCGCCTAAGGTCCTCCCATACCGGCCAACCGGGCCGAGTCGAAGGAGGACGCAATGAAGAGATTGATCGCAACCGCGCTGATCGCCGCCGTCGCCATGCCGGTCATGGTGCCCGCCGCCAGCGCCCAGTCGCAGCGCGAGGTGCGCCGCGAGCGCCAGGATCTGCGCGAGGAACGCCGCGAGCTGCGTGACGCGCGCCGCTCGGGTGACCGCCGCGACGTCCGCCGCGAACAGCGTGACGTGCGCGAGGCGCGCCGCGACTATCGCGACGCGGTTCAGGACCGCAACCGCCGCTGGGGCGACAATGACTGGCGCACCTATCGCGGCTCGAACCGCGGCGTCTATGCCCGTGGCAACTGGCGTGCGCCGTTCCGCTATCGGGGCTTCCGCGCCGGTGTCCGCATCGCGCCAACCTATTATGGCAGCCGCTATTACATCAACGACCCGTGGCGCTATCGCCTGCCCCCGGCTGGCCGTTACCAGCGCTGGGTGCGTCACTATGACGACGTGCTGCTGGTCGATACCCGTCGCGGCGTCGTGATCCGCGTGCTGCGCAACTTCTACTGGTAACGTCCAGAGTTGGATTCAGCGAAGCTGAATCGCGGCGCCAGCCCGCTCCCCCGCCCGACCACCCAGCGGTAGCATGATATGGGTGGTCGGGTGGGGG
>JBHYGP010000241.1:0-4013 GCA_051858935.1 Sphingomonas sp. | reverse complement strand
GCTTCGGATCCGAAGCGCCGCCCGCGATTCAGGCGATCGTTGCATCGCGCACCAGCCGGGATGAGCGGACCAAGGCGCTGACCCTGCTTGGCTCCGCCTTCGGGCTCGGCACGATCCTTGGCCCGGCGATTGCGCCGTATCTGGTGCTGGGCGATCTGTGGCGCGGGGGACCGACGATCGGGCTGGCGGGGCCGGCGCTGATCTTCAGCATCGTCGCGCTGGCGATGCTGTTCGCGGTCGCCCGCCTGCTGCCGCGCAATGTCGATGAGAGCATCAGCCATGGCGCGGCGTCGAGCTATCCGTCGATCGGCGGGCAGGCGAGCGGGGCGAGCGTCACTGCGGCAACCGCGGACAAGATCGAACCGATCGGCTTCCTCGACCCGCGCGTGCGCGCGTGGATGATCTGCGGCCTTGTCCTGGGCCATGCGCAGGCGATGGCGGGGCAGGTGATCGGGTTCCTGATCATCGACCGGCTGGGCGTCGCGCCGCTCGAGGCGATCGAGGCGACGGGGCTGGTGCTGATGATGGGAGCGGGGTCGGCGCTGCTGGTGCAATGGGGGATCATCCCGCTGCTGGGGCTCAACCCGCGTCAGTTGATGTTGATCGGGCTGAGTTTGAGCGCGATTGGCTGCCTGGCCACCGGGACCGCGACCTCACTCTACGGCATCGCCACCGCCTATGCGCTGACGACGATGGGGTTCGGGTTTTCGCGGCCGGGCTTCACCGCCGGATCGTCGCTGGCGGTGGGGCAGGGGGCACAGGGGTCGGTGGCGGGGAAGGTCACGTCGATCAACGGCGCGGCGTTCATCCTGGGTCCGTCGATCGGCGTTGCGCTCTATGGCGGTTGGCGGCCGCTCCCCTATCTGGTCGCGGCCGCCGCCCTGGCAGTGCTGGTCGTCTATGGCTGGTTCAGTCTTCGGACGAGCGAGTCCGCCCCTGAAGCATCCCCGGAGCGATAAAGCCGATCGGGTTCAGCGATACCGCGTCCTGCTTCATCTTCGAGACGATCTGTTCATATTCGCGCTCCATCTCCGGCGTGACGGTGGCGCGCGAATCGGCCAGCGCCGTTTCGAAATGCGCCATCGTTACCTGCGTGGCCGGTGGACGTTCGCGCAGCGCGGCAAGGCCGGCGCGACGGGCGACGTCCTCAAGGTCCGCGCCGGTAAAGCGCTCCGCCCGCGCCGCGATCGACGCGAGGTCGACATCGTCGGCAAGCGGCATCTTCTGCGTCTGGATCTTGAGGATGCGCTCGCGCCCGGGGGCATCGGGCACACCGACATAGATCAGCTCGTCAAGCCGGCCCGGACGCATCAACGCCGGGTCGATCAGGTTCGGCCGGTTGGTCGCACCGATCACGACGACCGACTGGAGTTCCTCCAGCCCATCCATCTCGGCGAGGATGGTGTTGACCACGCGTTCGGTCACCTGCGGCTCGCCCATCCCCGATCCGCGCGCGGGGACGAGGCTGTCGAGTTCGTCGATGAAGATGACGCAGGGCGCGACCTGACGCGCGCGGGCGAACAGCCGGGCGATCTGCTGCTCGCTCTCGCCATACCATTTGGACAAGAGGTCGCTCGACTTGGTGGCGATGAAATTCGCCTCCGCCTCACGCGCGACCGCCTTGGCGAGCAACGTCTTGCCGGTGCCGGGCGGGCCATAAAGCAGGAAGCCCTTGGCCGGGCGGATGCCGAGGCGGCGGAACGCATCGGGATCGCGCATCGGCAGCTCGACGCCTTCCTTGAGGCGCATCTGCGCATCGTCGAGGCCGCCGACATCCTCCCATTTGATGTTGGGCTTTTGCACCATCACCTCGCGCATCGCGCTTGGCTGGACGCGCTTGAGCGCCTCGACGAAATCCTCGCGGGTGACGGCGAGCGTTTCGAGCACGTCGGCGGGGACGGTTTTGTCGCTGAGGTTGAGGCGCGGCATGATCCGCCGCACCGCCTCGATCGCCGCCTCGCGCGCCAGCGCGGCAATGTCGGCACCGACAAAGCCGAAGGTGGTGCGCGCGAGCTCGTCGAGATCGACGCGCTCCTCGATCGGCATGCCACGGGTGTGGATGCCGAGGATCTCGCGACGCCCGCGTTCGTCGGGGACGCCGACGATGATCTCGCGGTCGAAGCGGCCGGGGCGGCGCAGCGCTTCGTCGATCGCCTCGGGCCGGTTGGTCGCGGCGATGACGACGATGTTGGCGCGCGCCTCCAGCCCGTCCATCAGCGTCAGCAACTGGGCGACGAGGCGTTTTTCGGCCTCGCCCGACACCTGGCCGCGCTTGGGCGCGATCGAATCGATCTCGTCGATGAACACGATCGAGGGGGCGTTCTTCGCCGCCTCCTCGAACACGTCGCGCAACCGCTTTTCCGATTCGCCGTAGGCCGATCCCATGATCTCGGGACCATTGATCAGGAAGAATTGCGCATCCGATTCATTGGCGACCGCGCGGGCAAGGCGCGTCTTGCCGGTGCCGGGCGGCCCGTGGAGCAATACCCCCTTGGGCGGATCGACGCCGAGGCGCTGGAACAGTTCGGGGTAACGCAGCGGCAGCTCGACCATTTCGCGCAGCTGGTCGATCGTCGCGGCCATGCCGCCGATGTCATCGTAGGTCACGTCGGCCCGGCGCAGTTCGCGCGCTTCCTCGAACTCGTTGCGCAGCTCGATCTCGGTGTCGGCGTCGATATGGACGATGCCGCGCGGCACGGCCGACACCACCGTCAGGCGAATCTCCTGCAGCGCATAGGCCGGCGCGCGCAGATGCTGGAGCACGTTGGGCGGCATGTCCGATACGCGCTGTTGCCCGACGGTCGAGATGGTGTCGCCCTGGCACAACGGACGGCCAAGGAAGGTGCGGCGGAGCGCGTCGCCCGATCCCTCGAGTCGCAGGTCGCGACGGGCGGGGGCGAAGATCACGCGAGTCGCGGGCCGCGACTCGGCGCGACGCACTTCGACGAAATCGCCCGATCCGACGCCGGCATTGGCGCGCTGAAGCCCGTCGATGCGCAGCAGCTCCAGCCCTTCATCCTCGGGATAGGGGTGGACGGCGCGCGCGGGCGTGGTGCGTTTGCCGATAATCTCGACCACATCGCCCTGTTGCAGGCCGAGCGCGTCCATCATCGCGCGGGGAAGGTGGGCAAGGCCGCGTCCGCTGTCCTCGGGTCGCGAATTGGCGACCTGCAGCTTGCGTGTGTCCGTCTCGGTATCAGCCATCGGCTCTCCTTTCGCCCGTGCGGGGTGACGCGCCAGATAGGCACGCGGTTCCCAGTCGCCTAGGTTGAGGACCGTTTCGCACACGATTCGGGCAAAAAAAATGGGCCGGTCCGAAGACCAGCCCTTTGAAAGGTTTAGGAGAGGATGCCTGAAAGGCCTGCTCTATGTGCAGTGCGGCGTGTTTTTGTGCAAGTGCGAAGAACTACCTATACGATTGCAGATTCTGCAATCTGTAACATTCGCGGATTATAGCCAATGACAGGGGTGTCATGCAGAAGACGCCCGTCGGAATGAGTTGCAATATGCTACGTTGCACCACAGAAATATAAGATGCGCAGGCTGCCGCCCCTCACCGCCATCGAGGCGTTCGTCCAGGTCGCACGGCTGGGATCTGTCAAGGCCGCGTCGGAGGAACTGGCGCTGTCGTCGCCCGCGTTGAGCCGCCGGGTGCAGGCGCTGGAGCGCTTCATCGGCAAGCAATTGTTCGAGCGGCGGCATCAGGCGATGAAGCTGAATGCCGAGGGTGAGCGGCTGCTGCACCTGATCGCGCCCGCGCTCGACACGATGAGCGACGCGATCGAGAGCATGAACAGCGGTGCAGAAGTGCTGCGACTGCGCCTCGGCACGCCGTCGCTGTTCGCGAGCCAGCGGCTGTTACCCTATCTGACGGCGTTGCGTGCGGTGCATCCGCAGCTCCACCTCGACATCGATACCGGCGGGCATGGCATGTCGCGCCTTGGCGATGGGCTGGACGCGGCGATCGTGCTGGCGCGCGATATCGAACCGACCTTGTACGGGCGGCGACTCGA
>JBHYGP010000240.1:670-4015 GCA_051858935.1 Sphingomonas sp. | reverse complement strand
ACATGGCGCGGGCGGTGTGGGCCTTCATCGTGTCGAGTTCCGCGGCGGTTGGGGCGCGGTCGCGGTTGCCGACGACTTGCAGCCGGATCGTGCCGAAGCCGGTGAAGCTGGCGACGTTTGGGCCGGTGGGGTTGGCGGAGAGGCGGGCGAACAGGCCGGCGATGTCGCTGTCGCCGCCGCCGTCATTGCCGATGGCGATGCTGGTGACGCCTTGCAGCAGATGGTTGGCGAGTTGACGCTTGGCCGCATCCGCAGAGCGGGCGTCGGGGCCGCTATGCGTGTGCGGGTCGATGAAGCCGGGGGTGACGGTAAGGCCCCGGGCGTCGAGGGTGCGCCGCGCGGTGAGCCCAAGCGGACGCTGGCCGATATAGAGGATGCGGTCGCCGTCCACCCCGACCTCCGCCACCCGCGCCGGAGCGCCGGTGCCGTCGATGACCTGGCCATTGGTGATGACCAGGTCGATCGTGCGGGGTGCGGGAACCCGGTCCTGCCCCGCCCCAAGGGGCAGGAGCAGGAGCGGGGCCGCGAAAACGCGGACGGCGCGGTGCATCAGAACCGCTTGCTGATCGAGAAATAGATCTGGCGGCCGCGGTTGCTGTAGAGATCGCCGATATAGCCGTTGCTGTTATCCGCGAGCGGGGCGGACGTGTTGAACAGATTGCGTGCGCCGACGCGCAGGCGCAGATCGTTCATCGGCCCGCCATCGACCTCATATTGTGCGTAGAGGCTGTGGGTCATGTAATCGTCGACGCGGAAGCGGGTGCCGTCGGCGAGGGAGGCCGAGGTGTCGGTGACTTCGCCGACATAACCGCCATAATAGCCGAGCCCGAAGCCGTTGTAGCGCCAGGTGACGCTGGCCGAGGCGCGCCATTTCGGGCGACCATTCTGCTCGATCAGATCCTGTGCGCCGGCGATGATGATCGACGGGTCGATCGTCCCCGCCGCCTGCGCATCGACCAGCGCCTGCGCTGCCGGCCCTGGCACCTGATAGAATTCGAGCAGGCGGGCGGCGTTCACGCGGACGCTGAAATCGCCGATGCCGGTGTCCTTGACCTGATAATAGACGCCAAGGTCATAGCCCCGCACCGAACGCGGCGAGAGGTTGGTGTAGTTGTCGATGACCTGGACGATGCGCCCGACCGGCGCGATGCCGGTGCCGGCGACTGCGTCGATATCCGCCTGGGTCGGTGCGATGCGCTGGACGTTGGGGTTGGACGAGCCCTGCAGCCGCAGCAGATAGTCGAGGATCAGCGCATTGCCGTCGCCGAACAGGCCGATCACATTCTTCTGCCGGATTTCCCAGTAATCGGCGGTGAAGGTCAGGCGTCCGGCCTTGCCCATGTTGAGCTGGAAGGTGCCGCCGAGCGAGAGATTGTCCGACTCCTCGGGTCGCAGGTCCTGACTGCCCGAACGGTTGCTGACGACGCCCTGGCTGCGCGAGCAGGCATCGAAATTGGCGATCGCACCCGAGCGGACATCCGCTTCGCAGCGGATGTAGTCGGTGCGGGTGTTCGAGCGCTGGATGCCATTTTCAAACAACTGCGGCAGGTTCGGCGCGCGGAAGCCCTGCGACCAGCTGCCGCGCAGCTGGAGGTTGGCGAACGGATACCATGACGCCGCGACCTTGGGCTTCGCAACGGTGCTGAACCCTTGATAGGATTCGACGCGGCCGGCAAGCTGGAGGTCGAGCGAACGGATCAGCGGGACGTTCATGTCGGGCGCGACGAGCGGCACCGCGAATTCGAGGAAGCCCGAGACGGTGTCGCGCGATCCGCTGCTGTCCGGGGTCGGGCTGGCACCCATCGTGTCGCTGCCATTCGAGCTGCCGTCCAATGCGGTGAAGACGATCGTGCCGTCGAGCCGGTCGTCGCGGTCGTCGGCAAAGGTTTCGTGGCGGAACTCGACGCCCGCTGCCATGCCGACGCGACCGCCGGGCAGGGTGAACAGGTCGTTCTTGCTGATCTTGAAATCGCCCATCGCCAGTTCGGTCGTGCTGACGCGGCCGATATCGACCATGAAGCTGTCGATCGTGCTCTGTGGGTTGGGCGTCGAGTCATAGCGCCCCGGATTGAGCGGATCGCCGCCGTTAAACGGGTTGTAGGCGCTGGCGTCGGTGCGGTTCAACGCCTCCTGGAACAGCGTCAGGCTGACCGTGCGCATGCTGTCGGCGGTGCGCGCGCGCGAGTAGAGCGCGGCGCTGTCGAAATCGAAGCCGAGCACTTCGCCGCGGAATCCGGCGAGGAAGCGGGTGGTGTCGTTGCGGACATTGACGACCAGCGGACCGGCATCGACCGGGCGATAGTCGAGCACTTCGATCGGCACGCCGGAGGTTGAGACGCCGCTCAGGCCGGGGATGCGGAACGCGCTGCCGGTCGGGCCGAACGGATTATAGTAGTTATTGGCGGGCACAATGATCCGCTGGCTGGCGAGCGCGGTATCCTGGTCGCGCTGCGACTGGTAATCGGCGCGATACCAGCCCGCCTCGGCGAAGAATTCGATGCCGCTATCGAATTCATGATTGAAAAAGCCGAACAGGTTGATGCGATCGTTGCGCCCCTGAATCGTGCGGACATCGTTGACGTCGTATTTCAGGTTGTTGTCGGAGGTCAGGGTCGACAGCGAGCTGTTGTCGAAGCAGGTCCCGGCATAGCCGCTGGCGACGATGCACCCGTCATTGGTGTTCGGCTGAATGTGGAAGATGCCGCTGCTGGTCAGCGACGTGCCGTTGACCGACGCGGTCGTGGTCGATGCGACGAAGCTGTTGGTCAGCCGCTGGAATTCGCCCCAGATGCTGTCGACCGAAGTGTTGTCGAAATCGCTGTCGCCAGCAAAGGGCGTGCCCGCCACCAGCGGGCGCATGTCCGCAGAACGCGAATTGCGGCGTTCGCGAGCGTAGAGCGGATCGCGATGATTGTACGAACCGAACACCGAGATGTTGGACTTTCCGCCGTTGAAGCGATGCCCCGCCTCAAACGCGAATTCGGCCTCGACCTGTCCCGAATCTTCGGTGAAACCGATTTCGGCGGTGGTGCGCAGGCCGCGGAAATTGTCCTTGAGCACGGTGTTGATCACGCCCGCGACCGCGTCCGAGCCATAGATGGCCGCAGCGCCGTCGAGCAGCACTTCGACGCGGCGGACGCCGAGCACGGGGATGGTGTTGGTGTTGACGCTCTGCACCGGAACGAGGTTCTCGCTCTGTGTGCCGGGGTGGAGGACCATGCGGCGGCCGTTGAGCAGGACCAGCGTGTTGCCGGTGCCGAGCGCGCGCAGGTTGATCGACGCGGTATCGCCGCGCGCGTCGTTGATGCCGCCCGCGTCGCGGCTTTCGTTGAAGGCGACGTCGCC
>JBHYGP010000240.1:0-660 GCA_051858935.1 Sphingomonas sp. | reverse complement strand
GAACAGTTCGTCACCACTGGTGGCGGCGGTGGCGGCGATGTCATCCTCGCCCAGCACCACGACGGGCAGCGCGCCGGCGACGTCCGCGCCCTTGATCTGCGATCCGATGACGACGACTTCCTCGGTTGTGTCGTCCTGGACGTCGGCGGCGGTCTGTGGCGCGTCCTGGGCCATGGCGGCGGTGGCGGTGGCAAGGAGCGAGATGCTCCCCAACAGGCTTGCGATGCGGATCGTGGTCTTCATGGTCGTATCTTCCCTGTTCCAGTTATTATTTGCCTTGGCGTCTTGCGCGCCTTCAGCCCCTCTCTGCGATGATCTCCGCGACGCGTTCTGCGCTGCCGGCGGCATAGGTCCAGCCCAATGCGCCATGCCCGGTCGCCGCGATCACGCCCGGCGCAATGGTCCGGGTGATCGGCAGCGAGTTCGGGGTCATCGGACGCAGGCCGGCCCAGCTCGAGTCGATTTGGTCATAATCGGCAGCCTGAGGCAATGCCGCGCGTGCACTGTCGACCAGCACGCGCAAGCGCGCGGGCTCGACCCGCGTGTCGCGCTTGCCCAGTTCGGCGAGGCCGGCGATGCGCATGCGGTTGCCGATGCGGGCGAAGACGACGCGATTGGCGACATCGGTGATGCTGGCGCTGGGCGCGGCGGGGCCGGGGG
>JBHYGP010000239.1:0-4025 GCA_051858935.1 Sphingomonas sp. | reverse complement strand
CCCGATCAAGGCCGGCCAGCATATCGCCGACCTGGTCGACACCTCGCCCGGCCTGCCCGAACAGCGTCTGCCGCTGGTCGCCGCCGCCGATGTTGGTGAGGCGGGCTTCTTCGGCCGCATCTGGGCCGGCCTGCTCTCGCTGTTCGGCGCGTGAGGGGTCGCTTCCTCAGCCTCGAAGGCGGGGAGGGCGCGGGCAAGTCGACCCAGGCCAGACGGCTCGCCGCCGCGCTGGAGGCGCGCGGAATCCATGTCGTGCTCACCCGCGAACCCGGCGGGACCGAAGGGGCAGAGGCGATCCGCGGCCTGTTGATGCAGGGCGCCGTCACCCGCTGGAGCGCGCACGCCGAAACCCTGCTCTTCGCCGCCGCGCGCGCCGACCATGTCGAAAAGCTGATCCGCCCTGCGGTGGAGGCGGGCAGCTGGGTCGTGTGCGACCGCTTCATCGACTCCACCCGCGCCTATCAGGGCGCACAGGATATCGACGATTCCGCGATCCTCGCCCTGCACGGCTTCGGGTCGCGCGGGTTGCTCCCCGACCGCACGCTCGTCCTCGACCTCCCCGATGGGGACGGGCACGCCCGCTCGATCAAGCGCGATGGCGGTGCCGCCGATCGCTTTGGCGCACGCGGGCCGGATTTCCACCAGGCGGTCGCAGCGCAGTTCCGTCGCATCGCCGCAGCCGAACCCGATCGCGTGCGGCTGGTCGATGCATCAGGCAGCATGGATGACGTCACGACGTCACTCATGGATGCGCTCGCCGACCTGCTGCCATGACGTCAAACCCCAGCAATGCCGCGGCAAAGGCCGCGTTTCGCGCCGCCATGTCGAGCGGGCAGCTCCATCACGCCTGGCTGATCGCGGGTGCCGAAGGGCTGGGCAAGGCTAGCTTCGCGCGCGCCGCCGCCGCGCGGCTGCTGGCGGAAGGGGCGGGGCAGGTCGCACCATCCGACGGCTTCGACCTTCCCGAGGATAACCCGACCCGCAAGCTGATCGAGTCGGGCGCCCATCCCGATTATCGCGCGCTGGTGCGCCTGCCCAAGGACCCCGACAAGCCGGGCGAGAATATCGCGCGATCGATCAACATCGCCCAGATCCGCGCGCTCAACCCGATGTTCGCGACCAAGCCGAGCATGTCGAGCCGCCGCGTCATCGTGATCGACGCGATCGACGATGTCGAACGCCCGGGTGCCGCGAACGCGCTGCTCAAGAATCTTGAGGAGCCGCCGGCGGGGACGATCTTCCTGCTGGTCAGCCATTCGCCGGGACGGTTGCTCCCGACCATCCGCTCGCGCTGCCGCGTCCTGCGGTTCGATCCGCTGCCCGATAGCGAGGTTGCGGCGGCCGTGCGTGCGGCGATGCCCGAGGCAAGCGCGGCGGAGGTCGATGCGCTGGTTCGCGCAGGGCAGGGGTCACCCGGTCGCGCGCTCAGCTTCGCCGGGCTTGATCTCGCCTCGATCGACAGCGAAATGGCCGCGATCGCGGCGCGCGGCGACCTCGACAACGCGATCCGCGCCCGCCTCGCTCGCACGTTGGGCACGAAGGCCGCACAACCGCGCTACGAAGCCTTCCTCGCCCGCGTCCCCGCCTTCGCCCTCGCCGAAGCACGCGGACGGCACGGCGCTGCGCTCGCCGAGGCGATTGCGGTCTATGAGGCCGCGTCGCAACTCGGCCCGATCGCGCTCGCCCAGTCGCTCGATGCGCAGGCGACGGTGTTCGAAATGGGCGGCATCCTAGCGCGGTTGGCAAAGCGCTGACTGCTTTCGCCGCCGCGCAGAAGCCGCTAGAGCGCCCCCATGTCCGAACCTTACTACATCACCACCGCGATCCATTACCCCAACGGCAAGCCGCATATCGGCCACGCCTATGAGATGATCGCCGCCGACGCGATTGCGCGGTTTCAGCGTCAGGCCGGGCGCGACGTGCGCTTTCAGACCGGCACCGACGAACATGGCCTCAAGATCGCCCAGACCGCGCGCGCGCGCGACCTGACCCCGCGCCAGCTGGCAGATGAAATGTCTGCCTATTTCAGTGATATGGCGCGCGATCTGAACATTTCATGTGATCGCTTTATTCGCACCGTCGATGCCGATCACTACGCCGCCAGCCAGGCGATCTGGGCAGCGATGGAGGCCAAGGGCGATCTGTATCTCGACCGCTATGAGGGCTGGTACTCGGTCCGCGACGAAGCGTTCTACGAAGAGAAAGAGCTCACCGAGGGGGAGGGCGGCGTCAAGCTGTCGCCACAGGGTACGCCGGTCGAATGGACCGCGGAGGAAACCTGGTTCTTCCGCCTGTCCAAATATCAGGACAAGCTGCTGGAGCTTTACCGGGACAATCCCGATTTCATCCGCCCGGAACGCTCGCGCAACGAGGTGGTGAAATTCGTCGAGGGCGGTCTTGTCGACCTGTCGGTATCGCGCACCAGCTTCGACTGGGGCGTGCCGGTGCCCAATGCGCCCGGCCATGTCATGTATGTCTGGGTCGACGCGCTGACCAACTACCTCACCGGCACCGGCTATCCCGATGCGGGGAGCGATCTGGCGCGTTACTGGCCCGCGAACCTGCACCTGATCGGCAAGGACATCACCCGCTTCCACGCGGTCTACTGGCCCGCCTTCCTGATGTCCGCCGACATTCCGCTGCCGCAACAGGTGTTCGCCCACGGCTTCATCCTCAACCGCGGCGAGAAGATGTCGAAATCGACCGGCAACGTCGCCGATCCGATGGAGCTGACGCGGCTCTATGGCGTCGATGCGCTACGCTATTTCCTGCTGCGCGAGGTTGCGTTCGGCAATGACGGCAGCTTCAGCGACGAGGCGATCGTGACGCGCGCCAACGCCGATCTGGCGAACAGCTTCGGCAATCTTGCGCAACGCACCCTGTCGTTCATCGCCAAAAACCTCGAAGGCGCGCTGCCCGAGCCCGGGCGTAGCGACCCGGCCGATGCCGAACTGCTCGCGACGATCGATGAGGCCGACCGCGAGTTCCGCACCGCGTTCGATAGCCTCGCGCTCAATCAGGGGCTTGAGGCGTGGATGCGCGCGGTGTTCGCCTGCAACCAGTATATCGACGTTCAGGCCCCCTGGGCGCTGCGCAAGACTGACCCGGAACGGATGCACGCCGTGCTCGGCACTTTGGTCCGCGCGATCCGCGATCTCGCGATCCTGGTCCTGCCGGTGATCCCGGAGTCCGCCGGCAAGATCCTCGACCAACTCGGCCAGAGCGCGCGCGACCACGCCGCGCTCGACCACAAGGGCTGGTATGAAGACGCCGTGGCGTCAGGCTTCCGCCTCGACCCGCCGACCGGCGTATTCCCGCGCCTCGTGCTCGCCGAGGAACCGACCGCATGAGGCTCGCCGACAGCCATTGCCACCTCAACTATAAGGGCCTTGGCGAGCAGCAGCCCGATGTGCTGGCGCGCGCCCGCGAAAGCGGCGTCGTGGCGATGCTCAACATCGCGACGCGCGAGCGTGAATGGGATGAGGTGCTGGCCACCGCCGAGCGTGAGGCGGACGTCTGGGCCACCGTCGGCATCCACCCGCACGAAGCGGACGAGCATCCGCATATCGACACCGCCAAGCTGCTGTCCCGCGCCACGCACCCCCGCGTCGTCGGCATCGGCGAGACCGGGCTCGACTATTATTACGACCATAGCGACCGCACCCAGCAGCAGAAGAGCTTCCGCTCCCACATCGCCGCCAGCCGCGAAACTGGCCTGCCACTGATCGTCCACACCCGCGATGCCGAGGAGGATACCGCCGCGATCCTCGCCGAGGAAATGGGGAAGGGGGCCTATCCCGGCGTCATCCACTGCTTCACAGCGAGTGGAGATTTCGCCGACAAGACGCTGGAATTGGGCTTTTATATCTCCATATCCGGCATCGTGACATTCAAGAATGCCCGCGACCTTCAGGAAACCGCCGCGCGGCTCCCGCTCGACCGGCTGCTGATCGAAACCGATGCCCCCTTCCTCGCCCCGGTCCCGCATCGCGGCAAGACCGGCGAGCCGGCCTTCGTCGCCGACA
>JBHYGP010000238.1:0-4030 GCA_051858935.1 Sphingomonas sp. | reverse complement strand
TAATCCGCGATCTTCGTATCGCCGCCCAGTGCCTTGGCACTCTTGCTCCCATACATGCCGCGCTTGTCGATGCGGATGGTGGAGACGCCCTGTGCCACCAGCCCTTCCGCCAGCATCTTCAGATGCGCGGCCTTGACCCCCATCGGATTGTTGCCGTCGCGGTCGGTAGGACCCGATCCGGGAATGATCACCGCGATCGGCGCGCCCTTGCCCGCGTCGAGCAGCGTGCCCTTGAGCGGCCCTTCCGGCCCCGTCGCCTCGACCTCTACGCCGGTTGGTGGCGTCTGTGCCGCAATTGCGCCGTGCGAAGCGGTCAGCAGAGCCGCCGCCGCCAATCCCCGAATCATCATCCCGCCCTCCATGAAATTATGATATCATCATTAAATCATTCTTCGGGCGAGGACAAGGATCACCAGCGCACCTTGTCTCCCGGCGAAATCCCCAGTTCCGCAGCACGCCCGCCATTGATCTCCAGCACCGCGGCGACCGGCTCGCCGGACCGCACCTGATCCTCGGAAAAGGGGATGGTATTCTCGGCGATCGTCGCGATCGTGCCGTCGGCGCGGATGAAGATGATGTCGAGCGGGCTCGGCGTATCCTTCATCCAGAAACTCGCCTCGCGCGGTCCGCCGCCCTCGGGCGGATAGGGCGCGAACAACATGCCGCCATCGGCGGGGATATTGGTGCGGAACATCAGCCCCTGTTTCTGCTGATCGGGCGTGCTGGCGACATCGACCTTGAAGATATGCTTCACCGCGCCCGATTCGATCGTCACGGTCGCTTGCTTCGCAACTGCCTGCGTTGCCGGGTCGCCATCGCTGGCGGTGCACGCGGGCAGCAGCAGCGCCGCGCCGATCGCCAATATCAGCGCGCGGTCAGGCCGGCTCCACCATGACGGCGAGCGGCCCCTTTTCACCTTCGACGATGCGGGCACGAAGCGGCTGATCGGGTTCGACGTCATAAATCTCCGCACGGCGCAGGGTTTCCATATGCACGAATATATCGGCCGATTCGCCATCACGCACCAGAAAGCCATAGCCCTTGAGCCGATTGAACCATTTGACGATCACCGGCTCGAACGGTCCCGCTTCCTCGATCAGCTTGATCCGGTCGATCCGGTCGCCTGCGCCGGGGCGCACCCGCACTGGCTCGACCGCGTCGGTCAGGTCCAGCTGCAGAATCTCGCGCGCCTGCAACCCGCGCTCGCGCTGCACGACCGAGCATTCGACCCGCGCCCCCTCGGGCAGGCTGCGGCGGCCATGTGGCTGAAGGACCGAAAAATGGATCAGGATATCGCCAGCTTCGGCGTCATCGGCGACGATGAAACCAAAGCCGCGGGTTACGTCGAACCATTTGACCGTGCCCCAATGGCTTTCGTCGGCGGACGCCGGGACGAGCGCCGCCACGGCCGCCGGACCGGCCATCTCCCCATCAAGGCTCGACACACGCTGCGGGTCGGCTCGCATTACAGTATTTCCCCCTGACCGCAGACATTAACACAGCATTTCCAGAAGGTGCGAATCCTTTGTGGTTATCTTTCGTCGAGCAGGATTTCGGGGTCCTCCCCCGGCTCCATCCGCGCGATCCGCCAGGCCAGCGCGGGGGAATGCCCCGCGCGCACCATCGCCGCGACCTGTTTGGCAATCCGGTCGCGGTCGGCAGGTTCTGGGCCGAACGGACCGATTCGCTTGCGCCGGGCAAAGTCGATCGCGCTCTGCCCGGTGCGCGCGTCAATCTGCGGCGCAACCGCTTCGGCATCCTCGGCCTGCACCCCGGCATGGCGCAGCGCCTCCCCGACCCGGCGCGCTCCCAGCCCCCGGCGCGCCATCGCCGCAGCCTTCGATTCCGCATAGAGCCGGTCGTTGACATAGCCCAGTTCGGCGAAGCGTTCGGCAATCGCGGCGGGATCGGGCGGGGTCCCGTCATAGCCACGCTCGCGGATCTTGCGGGTCAGATAGGCGGCCAGTTTCCCGCGAGTTGTTGCGAACCGCTCGACATAACGCAGCGCCAGCCGATCCAGCGCAGCGCGGTCTAAAGGCGGGACAGGGCGGCGGGTGGGGCGCATGCGCCTTGTTTGTGCCACACTGACAACCGAATTTGAACGACAGTGCGTAGCAGAGCCGCCCGCATTTCTGATGTGGGGCCTATCGTCGATGACGGGCGGGTGGCCTGACACGATCAGGGGGCACGGATTTTAGGATATGGCTTTGGACGTCAAGGATCAGGTCGAAACCACGGGCGTGGCACTGGCACCCACCCCCACCGATTGCGCGCTTCCCCGCCGACTCGCGGATTTCGCGACGCTGGGTGATGCGCTGGACTATGCCGCGCAGGGCAGCCGCGGACTGAATTTCCACGACGCGCGCGGTACGCTGACCCGCGCCTATGGTTATAGCGAAATGCGCGAAGACGCGCTGGCACAGGCACGCCGCCTGATCGCCGCTGGCGTCAAGCCGCAGGACCGGATTGCGCTGATTGCCGAAACCGGCACCGATTTCGCCTCGCTCTTCTTCGGCGTCATCTACGCCGGCGCATGGCCGGTGCCGCTGCCGCTGCCCACCAGCTTCGGCGGCAGCCAGCATTATATCGACCAGCTCTCGGTCCAGCTTGAAAGCTGCGACCCGTCGATGCTGTTCTACCCCGTGGAACTCTCAGCGATGGCCGGTGAAGCCGCGCGCCTCAAGGGTGTCGAGGGCATCGACTGGGAAGGCTTCGCCACCCGCGAAGCTCCCGAAGCCGAGCTGCCCAAGGCGAGCACCGACGACATCGCCTATCTTCAGTACAGCAGCGGCTCGACCCGCTTCCCGCATGGCGTCGCGATCACCCACCATGCGCTGCTCAACAATCTGTCGGCGCACAGCCATGGCATGATGCTGCAGGACAGCGACCGCTGCGTCTCCTGGCTGCCCTGGTATCACGACATGGGGCTGGTCGGCTGCTTCCTCTCGGTCGTCGCCAATCAGGTCTCGACCGATTATCTCAAGACCGAGGATTTCGCCCGGCGTCCGCTCGCCTGGCTCGACCTCATCTCGCGCAATCAGGGCACGACCCTCTCCTATTCGCCGACCTTCGGCTACGACATCTGCGCCCGCCGCATGTCGAGCCAGACCAAGGCGTCGGAGCGCTTCGACCTCAACCGCTGGCGCGTCGCCGGCAATGGCGCGGACATGATCCGCCCGGACGTGATGCAGGCGTTCGTCGATGCCTTTGCCGATGCCGGGTTCAAGGCCAGCGCCTTCCTGCCCAGCTACGGCCTCGCCGAGGCGACGCTCGCCGTCTCGATCATGCCCCCGGGCGAAGGCATCGTGGTCGAACTGGTCGAGGAAACCCAGCTGTCGGGCGGCGTCAACGGCGGCGATCGCCCCCAGCGTTTCCGTGCGATCGTCAACTGCGGCAAGGCGGTCAAGGACATGGAAATCGAGATCCGTGAGGAGGACGGCACCCCGCTGCCCGACCGCGCGATCGGCAAGGTCTGGTGCCGCGGCCCCAGCGTCATGGTCGGCTATTTCCGCGATCCTGAATCGACCGATGCCTGCATGAAGGACGGTTGGCTCGACACCGGCGACATGGGCTATATGTCCGACGGCTATATCTACATCGTCGGCCGGGCGAAGGACATGATCATCGTCAACGGCCGCAACCACTGGCCACAGGACATCGAATGGGCGGTGGAACAGCTCCCCGCCTTCAAGCAGGGCGATGTCGCGGCCTTCGCGATCACCACCCCGGGCGGCGAGGAAACCCCCGCCGTACTCGTCCAGTGCCGCACCAGCGACGATGACGAGCGCCAGAAGCTGCGCGAGGAAATCCGTGAACGCGTCCGCGCGGTCACCGGCATGAACTGCGTGATCGAACTGATCCCGCCGCGCACCCTGCCCCGCACCAGCTCGGGCAAGCTCAGCCGTGCCAAGGCCCGCAACCAGTATCTGAACGGCGAGATCAAGCCCTACAGCATCGCCGCCTGAAACGTCTCTCAATCCTCCCCCGCCAGGGGGAGGTGGCAGGCGCAGCCTGACGGAGGGGGAGGACG
>JBHYGP010000237.1:0-4040 GCA_051858935.1 Sphingomonas sp. | reverse complement strand
TTCTTCGACGCAACCAGCAGCGGGAAAGCCGGGAAGATCTATCGCATGGGCGACGCGATCGTGATGGAGCCGCAGAATTTCCCCGACGCGCCGAACCAGAAGGGCTTCCCCAGCGCACGGCTCGATCCGGGCCAGACCTATCGCAACGTGATGACCTATCGCCTCACCACCGGCGCAGCACCGCGCAAGAAGCGCTGAGATGCCGGCGGCGGAGCGATCAGTGATCCGCCTCGCCGCCCTGTGCGCGGCCGTTCCGCTTTGCATCGGAACGGCCGCAATCACGCAGGACACCCCACCCCCGTTCGCCGGTGCCGATCCCGATATCGAGGTCGCAGACGGCCGTTACTGGATCTATCCGACCAACAGCGGCGAAGGCGGGGCCGCGCGGCTTTACGCCTGGACCTCGCGCGATCTGCGCACCTGGCAACGCGACCGCGAATTGTTGCGGCTGGACGATATCGACTGGATCGGTGACGATGGCGCCCCGCGCCATTTCCTCTGGGCGCCGGACATGGTGGCGGCCAATCGCCGCTACTATCTCTATTATTCGGTCGGCCCCCAGAATCCGACGCCCAGCCGCATCGGGGTTGCGCTGTGCGACACCCCGGCTGGCCCCTGTTCCGACAGCGGCAAGCCGCTGATCACGGGCGGCAAGGGGTTTGAGGCGATCGACCCGGCGGTCTTCGTCGATCCGCGCGACGGCAGCCGCTATCTCTACGCTGGCGGCAGCGCGGGCGCGACATTGCGGATGTGGCGGCTGAACGCCGACATGACCTCGCTCGATCGCGAGATTCCGGTCGAGACGCCGCCGCAGTTCACCGAGGGCGCGTTCATGCATGAACGGGGTGGCACCTATTACCTGTCCTACTCGCATGGCGCGTGGCGGCATTCGAGCTACTCGGTCCACTATGCGACGTCACACGCGCCGACAGGACCGTGGCGCTATCGCGGCGCGATCCTGACCAGCGATGCGCGCTTCAAGGGGCCGGGCCACCACGCCTTTCTGCGCGATCCCGCTACTGGCATCTGGCACATCGCCTATCATCGCTGGGAAGGCCAGCAGGGCGACGGGCCCTATAAGGGCCAGCGCCGCATCGTAGTTCAGCCCCTGACCTACAGGTCAGACGGCACGATCGAACCCATCACGATGCGGTGACGGCGCTCAGCCGGCCGCGCCGGCCTCCGCCGCGTCGATCAGTTCCAACACGTCGCCGATTAGTTCACGCATTGCGGTCCGCGCGCCGTCGGGATCGCGCGCGACGATCGCATCGCGCACCGCCGCATGATCGGCGACGCTGGCACTGCGTCCCTTGATCCGGTTGGTAAAGCGAATCGACGTGCGCAGCGCAGTCGTGACCACCTCACGGAACTGGGCATAGAAGGGATTTCCCGAACCGCGCAGGATCGCGATGTGAAAGGCGATGTCGGCCTCTAGCGTATCGTCATTCCCCTGCTCCGCCGCCTTCATCCGGTCCAGCCCGTCATTGATCCGCTGGAAATCGTCGTCACCGGCAAACCGCGCGGCAAGCGCCGCCGCCTCGGGCTCGATTGCGACGCGCAGCTGGTTGAACTGCTTGAGCAGTTCGACCGAGACTTGTCGTTCGAGCAGCCAGCGCAGCACATCGGTGTCGAACAGGTTCCACGACGTGGTCGGCTGAACCACTGTTCCCTGGCGCGGGCGCGCACTGAGCAGCCCCTTCGCCGTGAGCATCTTCACCGCCTCACGCGTCACCGAACGGCTGACGCCATGCTGCTTTGCCAGTTCGGCCTCGGTCGGAAACGCCTCGCGCTCGAATCGTCCGGTCACGATCGCGCGACCAAGATTGTCCAGCAGGCCATAGGTCAGGTTGCGCCCAAGCTCCGGTCGCCCCTGATCCCGACCCAGCGTTGATAACTCCATCGACACCCTGAAACCGCCTTCCCTCACCGCACTGATAGTCGAACGGCTCAACCTTGTTAAACGGAATGATATGCTAGACAAGACCAATTAATCAGATAAATGTACGTGCAACGTTGCAGGCACGTCGCCGCACGCGCAGGAGGGGAATATCGCCGTGACGAGCCTGTCGCAAATCGATCTGATCGTCGTGATCGTCTATGCCGTCGGCATCTTCGGGCTTGCCCAATGGGTCAGCCGGGAAAAGGCCGGCCACGTCAAGGACAGCTCGGACTATTTCCTCGCCTCCAAGGCGCTTCCCTGGTGGGCGATCGGCGCATCGCTGATCGCCGCGAACATCTCCGCCGAACAGATCGTCGGTATGTCTGGGTCGGGCTATGCGATCGGTCTTGCCATCGCATCTTATGAGTGGATGGCGGCGGTGACGCTGCTGATCGTCGGCAAATGGTTCCTGCCGATCTTCCTGAAAAACGAAATCTACACCATGCCGCAGTTCCTGGAACAGCGGTTTGGCCCGACGATCCGTACCGTGATGGCGGTGTTCTGGCTCGCCCTCTACATCTTCGTGAACCTGACCTCGATCCTCTGGCTCGGTTCGATCGCAGTGACGCAGGTCGCGGGCGTCAACCAGGACGTGGCACTGATCGGCCTTGGCATCTTCGCGCTGGTCTATCAGCTGCGCGGCGGGCTCAAGGCGGTGGCGCTGACCGATATCGTCCAGGTCACGCTGCTGATCTTTGGCGGTCTCGTCATCTCCTACCTGACGCTTAGTCAGATCGGTGGCGATGCCGGTGTGCTCGGCGGCTTCTCGCGCCTCACGACGGAGTTGCCCGAGAAGTTCGACATGATCCTCTCGCAGGACAATCCCTTCTACAAGGATCTGCCTGGTCTTTCGGTGCTGATCGGCGGCATGTGGATCGCCAATCTCAGCTATTGGGGGTTCAACCAGTATATCATCCAGCGCGCACTGGCCGCGAAGAATCTGGGCGAAGCGCAAAAGGGCGTGGTGTTCGCCGCGTTCCTCAAGCTGCTGATGCCGGTCATCATCGTGCTGCCCGGTATCGCCGCGGTGCTGCTCGCGCCCGATCTGGCCAAGCCTGACCAGGCCTATCCGACGATGATGGGGTTGCTGCCGGTCGGCCTGCTCGGCCTGGTCTTCGCGGCGCTGGTCGCGGCAATCATCGCGTCGATGGCATCGAAGATCAATTCGATCGCCACCATCTTCACGCTCGACCTCTATGCCAAGATGAAGGGCGTGGAGAGCCGCGCGCTGGACGCCGGCGGCGATGCGACACTGACTGCGGGGCATGAAAAGCAGCTGGTGCTGGTCGGCCGCATTGCCGCCGTCGTCGCGACCATTGCGGCGATCCTGACCGCGCGTCCGCTGCTCGGCAGCCTCGATCAGGCGTTCCAGTACATCCAGGAATTCTCCGGCTTCGTGACCCCGGGCATCACGGTCATCTTCCTGCTCGGCCTGTTCTGGCCGCGCGCGACGGAGTTGGGTGCGCTGGTCGGTGCGGTCGCTTCGGTGGTGCTGAGCTTCATCTTCTGGTTCCCGGCCGATTGGGGCGGCGTCGCCGCGCTCAATGCGGTGCCGTTCATGAACCGGATGATGATCGTGTTCTTCGCCAGCCTCGCGCTCGCGGTGGTCGTCTCGCTGGCACGGCCTGCCCGCGCCGACAGCAACCGCATCACGATGCAGGGCGTGTCGTTCGGCACGACCACCAGCTTCAACATCGCCGCCGTCATCATCGTCCTGATCCTGATCGCGCTTTACGTCACATGGTGGTGAGGCGAGGCGAACCCTTCCTGGCGGTTGATTGGGGCACGACCAACCGCCGGGTATACCGGATCGAAGACGGCGCGGTCGCGGCGACCGAACGCGACGACCGCGGCGTCACCGCCGTCGCGGATTTCGCGGCCGAGGCAGCGGCGATCCGCGATCGGTTCGGCGACCTGCCGATGCTGCTCGCCGGCATGGTCGGATCGAATATCGGCTGGCAGGTCGCACCCTATGTTGCTGCGCCTGCGGGCGTAGCCGAACTCGCCGCGAAGCTGCACCGCATCGACGATCGCACCGCGATCGTCCCCGGCGTCTCGACGCTGGCGGGCGGACGTCCCGATGTGATGCGCGGCGAAGAGG
>JBHYGP010000236.1:0-4060 GCA_051858935.1 Sphingomonas sp. | reverse complement strand
CAGCGCTTGGTCGCGTCGATCAGCGGCGCGCGATAGCCGGGGCCGAGCAGGAAGGTGTCGAGCCACCATTCCCTGCCCTCGGTGCGGATTTCGAACAGCATCCGCTGCCCGTCCTTCGCCGTCGCGGCCGAGCCGTCGCCGCTCTCCAAATGGAACCAGCGCTGCTCGAACGCCCCGCCATCGGGGCGGAACAGCGCCTCGAAGGTGAAGCGCGGCGTCCCCGCAAGCGGGTGGCGCGGGATCAGCAGCTGGTCGCGCACCCCGTCGAACAGCATTGCCTTGCCAAATGGGCTGTCGATCAGATGCGGCGCGCCGATGACGCGTGGCGTCAGCCCGCCGATGCGTTTGAGCGAATCGAAGGTCCAGAGTTCGGCGCGACGCTTGGCAAATGCCGGCGCAGCGCACGCAAACGTCGCCCCGGCAATCAGCGCGCGGCGACCGATCACTCGGCGGCGTCGGTCTGGGCAGGCTTGCCCCGCGTCCCCCCGACCGGCACCGCCAGTAGCTGCGACAGCTTGGACTTGAACGCGCGCAGATCGTTGCCGCCCAGCTGCTGAACGACCGAGAAGGACACCGAACGCGGGTTGATCGCGACGCCGTTGCGGTAGAGTTCGTAATGGAGATGCGGCCCGGTCGAGATGCCGGTCGACCCGACATAGCCGATCACCTGACCCCGACTGACCCGCTGGCCCGATCGCACCGCAATGCGGCTCATATGACCGTAACCGGTGCCCATGCCGCCGCTGTGATTGAGCCGCACGAAATTGCCGTAACCGCCATTGCGTCCGGCAAACGCGACCACGCCGTCATTTGCCGCACGGATCGGCGCGCCATAGCCGGCAGCGATGTCGAGCCCCTTGTGCATCCGGGTGAAGCGCAGCACCGGGTGGCGGCGCAGCCCGAAGCCCGAGCTGATCCGGCCCGATGCCGGCATTGCCATCTGCCCCTTGCGCTCGCCCTTGCCGGCACCGTCATACCAGCTGACCTTGCCGCCGTCTTCCCAGCGGACCAGCTGCAGCTTGCCCGACCCGCCACCAGACAGGCCAGCATAAAGCAAATTGCCCAGCTGCACCTCACCGGTCGCGGCGCGCGCCTGTTCGACGATGATGTCGAACTCCGCGTCCGACCCGACCCGGCCGATCGGCGTGCGGGTGGCGATCGAGCGAATATAGGCCTCGACCGCGCGCGAGGGCGCACCGGCGGCACGCGCCGAACGGTACAGGCTCTCGCCCACCCGCCCGCGAATGCGCAGCGGGGTATGGTCGACCGCGATCGGAATTTCATTGAGCGCAAGGCCCGTCGGCGTGCGCACCAGTTCGAGGCTGAGGTCGAAGCGCGCGCGGAACGCCAGCTTCTCCAGCGGGCGCGGCGCGGCCTTGTCGACGCGGCGGCCCAGCGTCAGGTCGAGCTGGGTGCCCGACTTCAAATCGCCCAGCGCCATTGCGCCGCCGATCAGGTCGGCGGCGGTCGCGGCCTCGCTCTTCGCGACGCCAGCACGCGCGAGCGCGGCCTGCAGCCCGCTGCCCGAGCCCAGGGTCACGCTATGCTGGATGATCGGGCGTTCGGGCGTGTCGGTCAGGGGGGTGACCAGCCGGTTCGCCGCAAGCTTCGTGCCGGTAACGCCGCCCTTGTCGAGCGGCGCGATCGACTGCGCGCGCATCAGGTCCGCGCTGGCGGCATGCGCCGACGGCACGCTGCCAAAGATTGGCCGCTCAAACCCCGGCGACAGCAGGAACACGAAGGCGCACAGCCCGCCGCACGTCGCCGCACCCCGGAACCATTCACGGCTGCCGATGCGCGATCCCAGATCGGGGATCAGCTCGAAATCAGGATAGCGTTCGCGGAATCGCTCGGCCAGGCCGGGCTTGCGCACATCAACGCCGCGCCCGAACGACAGCGCCGCAGCGCCACCCGATTGTTCCAGTCCATGTTCGCTGCGCAGAAACAAGGCGCGCTGCCCCCAACCCAAAATCGTTTGAACGAAATGCCGTTCCCCCGGCCACAGCCCGAACGGTTGTGGATAGTATATGCTAAAGTCAAATTAAGCAGGTCGCGGCGGCCAAGTTCTTGCGGCGAGTCGTTCTGGCGCGGGGACGGGTCGTGTTGTTAACCGAAAACACTAAGCAAACCGCCGCGCCACGCCTTGCGCCGTTGGCGAGTCGGCGCAATCTTGGCGGAACATGACGCGTTCCTCCACCAACCCGGTCACCGCGGTGCTCGGCCCGACCAACACCGGCAAGACGCATCTCGCGATCGAGCGGATGGCCGCGCATTCGAGCGGCATCATCGGCTTCCCGCTGCGGCTGCTGGCGCGCGAAGTCTATGACCGGCTGGTCGCGCTCAAGGGTCCGAAGGAAGTGGCGTTGGTCACCGGTGAGGAGCGCATCGTCCCGCCCGGCGCGCGCTGGTTCCTGTGTACCGCCGAATCGATGCCGCTCGACCGCGAGGTCAGCTTCGTCGCGCTCGACGAAGGCCAGCTTGGCGCGGACCCGGAGCGCGGGCATGTCTTCACCGACCGCATCCTGCGTGCGCGCGGCCGCGACGAAACGATGATCCTGGGTTCGGACAGCCTGCGCCCGGTGCTGCGCAAGCTGGTGCCGGATGCCGAGATCGTCACCCGGCCGCGCTTCTCGACCCTCAGCTATGCCGGCGCGAAAAAGCTCTCGCGCCTCCCCAAACGCTCCGCGATCGTCGCGTTCAGCGCCGAGGAAGTCTATGCGGTGGCCGAAGCATTGCGGCGCCTGCGCGGCGGCGCGGCGGTGGTGATGGGGGCCTTGTCCCCCCGCACCCGCAATGCGCAGGTCGCGATGTTTCAGGCGGGGGAGGTCGATTATCTCGTTGCCACCGACGCGATCGGCATGGGCCTCAACCTCGATGTCCATCACGTCGCCTTTGCCAGCCTCAACAAGTTCGACGGCCGTCGCCAGCGCCGCCTGACCGTCGCCGAAATGGCGCAGATCGCCGGACGCGCGGGCCGCCACCAGCGCGACGGCACCTTTGGCGCACTGGTCGAGGAAGGCCCGGGTGCGTTCACGCCGGAAGAGATCGCGGCGATCGAGGGGCATCGCGTCCCCCCGCTCGAGCATCTCTACTGGCGCGAAGGCGAGCCCGACCTCACCAGCATCGCCGCGCTGATCGCCAGCCTTGAAGCCAAGCCCGATCACCCGATGCTGCGCGCCGCGCCCGAGGCGACCGACCTGATGGTGCTCAAGCGCCTCGCCGACGAGGATTGGGTGCGCGACCGTGTCCGCGCGCCCCGCGCCGTCGCCCGGCTATGGGCGGCATGCGGCCTGCCCGATTTCCGCAAGCTTGGGCTCGATCCGCATGCGCGTTTCGTCTCGCGCATCTTCCGCCATCTGAGCGAGGGCAAGGGCCATATCCCGCACACTTGGTTCGCCGACGAGATCGCCCGGCTCGACCGTGTCGATGGCGATGTCGAAAGCATCGCCGGGCGCATCGCCGCCGCGCGCAGCTGGGCCTATATCGCGCACCGCGCTGACTGGCTCGACGACCCCGCCCACTGGGCCGACCGCACCCGCGCACTGGAGGAGAAATTGTCCGACGCGCTCCACGCCAGCCTCACCCAGCGCTTCGTCGACAAGCGCACCACGGTATTGCTGCGCCAGATCGGTGCCGACGCATCGCACCTTCCCGTGGTGATCGGGCCGGAGGGTGAAGTGACGGTCGAGGACCATCCGCTCGGCCAGCTGCGCGGCTTTCATTTCGAAGTGTCGCCCGATGCGCGAGCCGCCGACAAGCGCATGATGCTCGCCGCCGCCGAAAAGGGTCTTGCCCCCGAACTGCGCCGCCGCGCCGCCGCGCTGGCCGATGCGCCCGACGCCGCACTGGCACGGGTCGGCGACGAGCTGCACTGGCAGGGCGTCCGCGTCGCGCATCTCGACGCCACCGCCAATCCGCTGCGCCCCGCGATCCGGCTGTGCCGCACGCTCGACATCCTCGACGTACGCGAAAAGGCCGCCGCACAGGCCCGCATCGCCGCCTGGCTTGACGCACGCATCGCCGCCGACCGGCCCGATCTCGCCACGCTCGACGCGCTCAG
>JBHYGP010000235.1:0-12262 GCA_051858935.1 Sphingomonas sp. | reverse complement strand
GATGCTTCATCGCGGGCGGAAGCGATGCCGGGTCCATCCGCCAATGCGCGACATAGGCGTCACCGTCTCGCTCGAACCGCACTTCTTCGATCCAGCTGTGCGTTTGACCGCGCTTGGTGATGGTCAACCGGAATCGCTGGGCCACTCCCAATGGTGGGGCGAAGCGGGTTTCGGCGCGTTGCGCCGCTACAGACTGCTCCAACCCGGCCTGGGTCGGTTGTGCTGCGGCGACATTGATCAGGCACGCCGCGGCCGCGATCATACTGCGCCAACGCATTGCAACT
Source organism: Sphingomonas sp. (assembly GCA_051858935.1). Classification (GTDB taxonomy): domain Bacteria; phylum Pseudomonadota; class Alphaproteobacteria; order Sphingomonadales; family Sphingomonadaceae; genus Sphingomonas. The sequence goes on along the minus strand of JBHYGP010000235.1, from coordinate 11,978 downwards.
TTCCTCATTGAGCTCTGTGGCGGGTGGTTTCGAGCCGCGTCACCGTCCGCCGTTCCGACTGCAGGCTACCGTCGGGCGCGAGGGTTTCGACATGCTCGCGGCTCTCCACCACCAACCCGCTGGCGGGGTCGATCCGCCGCAGCGTCTCAAGCGTGATCGTCGCGCTGGCCCTGCCCTCGGGGGTGGCGATGGTGACCTGACCGGTGGCGCTGACCGATATTTCGATAACGTCGTCGCGCATACGGATGCTGCGCAGTCCGTCGAGTTCGGCCTTGCCATAGATGGAGGACGCCGGAACGCGAACGGCGCGCGGCGGGGCGGGGGTGGCGGCTTCGATTGTCAGGTCGGGCGCGATCAGCGGCGCAACGAGCGAGGCGAGCGCGGCGCGCCGCGCTCCCTCAGGCTGGGCATCAAGCGCCTTGGCGATTGCCGTGACGCGCGCAGCGCTGGCGCGTGTCGTCGCGTCCTCGCCCTTGGGCGCGAGTGCGGCGATACCGTCGACCACGGCGCGCCACACCGCATCTGCGTCCTCGACCGCAGTTACCGTCCCGGACCTGTCGAGGCGAAGGATGACCGTGCGACCGGCAAGCCGCGCAAACCCCCTCTGCAATAATCCCGCCGGATCGCTGTCCGCTTCGCCAGCCGCGGTCGCGTCCAGCTTCACCGCGACGCGATAGCCGTCGGGCGCCGCGCTGAACCGCAACTCGCGGCGCGCGACAAAGCGACGGGTCTTCGGGCCGTCGGAGCGTAGCGTCTCAGTCGTCACGCTGATTGGTCGGTCGAGCGGCGGCGCGAAGACGGGCGCGGTTTGCGCCGCCACGAGCATGACGGCGGCGATCACCGTGTCTCGGCCCGCACCCAGTCGATCACCGCATCGCCCGCCGCGACCGGCCAGATCTCGATCACCGGCAGGTCATAGCTGTGCTGTGCGGCGATCGCGTCGGCCAGCTCGCGGGCGAGTTCGGGCGTGGTCTTGAACAGCGCGCGATATTCGTCGCCCCGCTCCACCGCGCCCTGCCAGCGATAAATGGACGTGCACGGCCCGAGCAAATTGACGCACGCGGCGAGCCGCGCCGCGACCATCGCATTCCCGATCCGCTCCGCCTCAGCCGCCTCGGCAAAGGTCACGTGAAGCAAGGCGACGTCGCTCACCCGCGATAGCCCCGGATGCGCCGTCCGGTGACGTGGATGCCCCAGGCAGTGGCAATGACCAGCAGCGCGCCGACAAACTGGTGGAGCACGCCCAGCGTGATATCCACCCCGGTCATCACCGTCGCGATTCCGAGCAATATCTGGATGCCGAACGCGCTGTGAATCGCCACCGATGCCTCACGGCTCCCTGCGGCGCGGGCGCGCCGGGCGAGCAGGATCAGCGCGGCGACCGCGACCCACGCCCACCAGCGGTGGATCCAGTGGATCATCGCGGGATCATTGACCACCGCGTCGAAGAAGGGGCGAACGCCAAGCACTTCGGACGGGAAGAACTTGCCATTCATCATCGGCCATTGATCGGTGACGAGGCCCGCGTTGAGGCCGGCGGTGAACGCGCCATAGAGAAGCTGGACGAACAGGATCGCCGCGACCGCGAAACCGAACCCGTTCAACCGTGCCGGACGATAGCCGGGGTCGCGCGCCAGCAGGCGCAGGTCGAGGATCGTCCAGGTCAGCGCTGCCAGAATGAACAGCGCCAGCAACAGATGCGCGGCCAGCCGGAAGTGACTCACATCGGTCCGCTCGGCGAGACCGGAGCTGACCATCCACCAGCCGATTACGCCCTGCAGCCCGCCCAAGGCGAGCAGCCCGACCAGTCGCCAGCCATAGCCGCGCGGAATCGCCCGCTTCCAGGCAAACCACAGCAGCGGCGCGGCAAAGGCGAGGCCGATGAGGCGCCCGAGCAGGCGGTGGATATATTCCCAGAAATAGATGAATTTGAACGCCGCCAGGCTCATTCCCTGATTGATCTGCTGATATTCCGGGATCTGCTTGTACTTCTCGAACTCGGCCAGCCACGCCGCTTCGGACAGCGGCGGCAGGATGCCTGACACGACCTTCCACTCGGTGATCGACAACCCCGATTCGGTCAGGCGGGTGATGCCGCCGACAACGACGATCAGGACGATGAGAAAGGCGACGACCGTCAGCCAGTTGGCGATGGCGCGCGGGCGGATCGGATGGCGGAACTCGGACACGCGCACGGTCTATTCGCCAGAAACCATAAAAGCCAGAGTCACGCGTCGATGTTATGTTGTAACTTTGCTGAGCCCGATCTATATCGCCCGCATGCACAACGTGCTCGCCCCGCGATTCTGGGAACAGGTCGATATGCGCTTCGATCGCTTTGCGATCGGGCTGTCGAGCCTGTGTCTGGCGCATTGTCTGGCGACGACGGTGCTGCTCGCGCTCGCTTCGGCGGCGGGATCGCTGATGCACCCGCTGATTCATGAAGTCGGACTGGTCGCCGCGATTCTCTTCGGTATCGTCGCGCTGGGCCGCGGTATCCTGAAGCATGGCTATATGATGCCGGCTGCGGTCGGCGCGTTCGGCCTTGGCATCATGGCCGGCGCGCTGACGCTGGAGCATGGCGGACCGGAAATCGTGTGGACGGTGATCGGCGTCGCGATCCTTGCGCTGGGGCACGACCTGAACCGCCGGGCTACGTATTGAGTCTCGGCGTGCGCGCCGGTCTGGCGACGCTGCTTCTTGCGGGGTGCGCGGAGACTGGGCCCGTTCCTGGGTGGCAGCGAGCGACTGACCTCAAACCCTCCTTGGTTCTTGGTCAGGTACCATTGGCCAATGTGGCGGTTGCGCTTGAAGATGGCACATGGGTTTTCAATGGAGCGCGCATCAGCGAATCCAAATTTTTGGCTTTGGCCAAGGCCAGTGTGGACCTTAGTCCGCGTCCCGGACTGCTGGTTGATTTCTCATCGGTTTCCGAGCCGGCCGAGAAGCGCCGGATGATGATCGCGATTGCCAGCGCAGCCGAGTGTTCAGCGGAGTTCCCATGTCTCGAGGGCATCAAGGCGGAATATGACCGCCGTTGAGCTCGCGCGCACCGCGCTTGCCGGGCGACCCTCGCGCGCCTACATTTCCCCCATGCACGCGCACGATCATCACGAACATCATGGCTCCGACCTGACGGCCGCCGCCCAGGCCACGCTGGAGAAGGCGGGCGAGCAGTGGACGACGATGCGCGCGTCGATCTTTGACGTGCTGGCCGGGTTCGACAAGCCGGCGTCGGCCTATGACATTGCCGAGGCCGTGTCGAAGCGCGAAGGGCGGCGGGTCGCGGCGAACAGCGTCTATCGCATCCTCGACCTGTTCGTGACCGCGAATCTCGCCCGGCGGGTCGAAAGCGCCAATGCCTATGTCGCCAATGCGCATCCCGATTGCCTGCACGACTGCATCTTTCTGGTGTGCGACTCGTGCGGGAACACCACGCATCTCGACGATGATTCGATTACCCGCACCGTCCGTTCGGCGGCAAAGGGCGCGGGCTTCTCGCCCGTACGCCCGGTGATCGAGGTGCGCGGCAAGTGCGCCGACTGCGACTGATCGCCCTGCCGTAGCGGCATTTCACGCACATCTCAGAATTCGCTCATGACCGTGCATGGTGCCCGGTGTCAGGCGTTGGACAGGTTCAACGCGCTGGAGTAAATGCGGTCGAATGTCTGAACTTCCCACGACGCCGTTGCTCGACACGGTCGACACGCCCCACGACCTGCGCAAGCTGAAAACCTCGCAATTGCGTCAGCTCGCCGATGAGCTGCGCGCCGAAACGATTAGCGCGGTCGGCACGACCGGCGGCCATCTCGGCTCCGGGCTGGGGGTAGTCGAGCTGACGGTCGCGATTCACTACGTATTCAACACACCCGACGACCGGCTGGTGTGGGACGTCGGCCACCAATGCTATCCGCACAAGATCCTGACCGGCCGCCGCGACCGTATCCGCACGCTGCGCATGGGCGGGGGGCTAAGCGGCTTCACCAAGCGCGCCGAGAGCGAATATGACCCGTTCGGCGCGGCGCACAGCTCGACCTCGATCTCCGCCGCGCTCGGCTTTGCGATGGCGAACAAGCTCGCCGGGACGCCGGGCAAGGGCATCGCGGTGATCGGCGACGGCGCGATGAGCGCGGGTATGGCCTATGAGGCGATGAACAATGCCGAACAGGCGGGCAATCGCCTGATCGTCATCCTCAACGACAACGACATGTCGATCGCGCCGCCGGTCGGCGGGCTGTCGGCCTATCTCGCGCGCGTCGTATCCAGTTCCGAATATCTCGGGCTGCGCAACCTCGCCAAGAAGATCACCGGCAAGATTTCGCGCCGCCTGACCAATGCGGCGTCGAAGGCGGAGGAATATGCCCGCGGCATGGCGACCGGCGGCACGCTCTTCGAGGAGCTGGGCTTTTATTATGTCGGCCCGATCGACGGCCACAATCTCGACCATCTGATCCCGATCCTCGAAAATGTCCGCGACGCCAAGGAAGGCCCGGTGCTGATCCATGTCGTGACCCAAAAGGGCAAGGGCTATGGCCCGGCCGAGGCGGCGGCGGACAAATATCACGGCGTCCAGAAGTTCGACGTGATCACCGGTACCCAGGCCAAGGCGCCTCCGGGGCCGCCCGCCTATCAGAATGTGTTCGGCGAGACGCTGGCGAAGCTCGCCGAGACCGATCCGCGCATCTGCGCGATCACCGCGGCGATGCCCGGTGGCACCGGGGTCGACAAGTTCGCCAAGGCTCACCCGGAACGTAGCTTCGACGTCGGCATCGCCGAACAGCACGCCGTCACCTTTGCGGCTGGACTCGCGGCACAGGGCATGCGGCCGTTCTGCGCGATCTATTCGACGTTCCTTCAGCGCGCTTATGACCAGGTGGTCCATGACGTTGCGATCCAGAACCTGCCGGTGCGCTTCGCGATCGACCGCGCCGGGCTGGTGGGTGCCGATGGCTGCACCCATGCCGGCAGCTTCGACGTCACCTATCTCGCCTCGCTGCCCAATTTCGTGGTGATGGCCGCCGCCGATGAGGCGGAACTGGCGCATATGACCAGAACTGCGGTGGAATATGACGCAGGGCCGATCGCGCTGCGCTACCCGCGCGGCAACGGCGTCGGCGTCGAACTGCCCGCCGAGCCGCAGGTGCTGGAGATCGGCAAGGGCCGCATCGTGCGCGAAGGCAAGAAGGTCGCGATCCTCTCGCTCGGCACCCGCCTCGCCGAAGCGCTCAAGGCCGCCGAAACGCTTGAGGCAAAGGGCCTGTCGACCACCGTCGCGGACCTGCGCTTTGCGAAGCCGCTCGACGAGGCACTGATCCGCCGCCTGCTCACCACGCATGAGGTGGCGGTGACGATCGAGGAGAATGCGGTCGGCGGGCTCGGCGCGCACGTCCTGACGATGGCGAGCGACGAGGGGCTGATCGATGCGGGGCTGAAGCTGCGCACGATGCGCCTGCCCGATCGCTTCCAGGATCAGGACAAGCCCGAGCTGCAATATGACGAGGCAGGGCTGAACGCGCCGCACATCGTCGATACCGTGCTCAAGGCGTTGCGCTGGAACGAGGCCGAGGTCGGCGCGACCGCCTAAATCCGCGACGTGCCGAAACAAGGGGCGGTGAAGCACGCGCTTCGCCGCCCCTTTTTACGCGCCCGAGGAAGATTACGGTAGCGCCGCGCAAGCATTCGTTAGCGCGGCAAAGTCTGCGCTGGCCCGCTGATGGAAAAACCTGCGAAGCCGCGTGAGTCGTGCTGTGCATTACTCGAAATGGGTAGCGCGTTCACTATGATCTTCAGAGACTATCTGTCTGCTGCGCCTCAAAGATTCCTGATCTTCGAAAACCGAAAGCGCGCGCCCTTTCTATCATAGCTTCGACGCCTCCTCCGTAGTTCTGCGGAACGGCGCGAACATGGGTAACGCCAGGGCAGAAGGCCCGGGCACCGAAACCAAAGGGTGGGCACGCACGAATGACCAAGTATTTTCTTCTCCTGGCCGCCGCGCCGCTGGCACTGATCGCGCCGGCGCATGCACGCGACGCCGAACCTGCCGAACCGGCCGCCACGCAGGATGCGCCTGAGGCGAAGCAGGAAGTGTTCTCGACCGGCGTCGCCAAGGGCCGCGACCGTCTCGACAGCGCGACCTCGACCAGCGGCCTGCGCGCCGATGATGTCGAGAAGACCAGCGCGCGCTCGATCGCCGAAATCCTGCGCGTGATCCCGGGTATTCGTTCGGAAGCGGCGACCGGCGAGGGCAGCGCGAACATCACCATCCGTGGTCTGCCGATCGCGTCGACCGGCGCCAAGTTCCTCCAGCTTCAGGAAGACGGCCTGCCCGTCCTCGAATTCGGCGACATCGCGTTTGCGACCGCCGACACGTTCCTGCGCGCCGACCTCAACCTCGCTGCGGTGGAAACCATCCGCGGCGGTTCGGCCTCGACCTTCGCGTCCAACTCGCCGGGCGGCATCGTCAACTTCATCTCGAAGACCGGCGATGTCGAGGGCGGATCGGTCCAGCTGTCGACCGGCCTCGACTATGGAATGCGCCGCATCGATTTCGATTATGGCGGCAAGATCAGCCCGACGCTGCGCTTCCATGTCGGCGGCTTCTATCGCGACGGCGAAGGCCCGCGCGCGACCGGCTTCAACTCAACCCGTGGCGGCCAGATCAAGGTCAACGTCACCAAGGAGTTCGACGGCGGCTATATCCGTTTCTACGGCAAGTATCTCGACGATGTGACCCCGGCCTATGACATCACCGCGCTGGGCGTGAGCGGGACAAATATGGACCCGGTCTATTCGAACATCGCCAATTACGATGCGCGCCACGATTCGCTGTTCTCGCGCAACTATCAGAGCCAGTTGACGCTGGACGGCAACAATGCGGTGGTGCGCGACGACGTGACCGCGGGCCAGCACCCGATCGCCACGTCGGTCGGCATCGAAAGCAAGTTCGAACTCGCCGGCTGGGACGTGACCGAGCGGTTCCGCTATTCGAACATGTCGAACCACTTCATGGGTATCTACTATACCCAGTTCATGCCCGCCGCGATGCTGCCCGCAGCGTTCGGCGCGCCCGGCGGTTCGCTGCGCTATGCCACCGGTCCCAATGCCGGCCAGACGATCGCCAATCCCTCTGCACTGAACGGCAATGGCATCGCGGCGCTGATGATGCTCGCCAATACCGATGTCGACAGCCTGAAGAACGTCACCAACGACATCCGCGCCAGCAAGGTGTGGGATCTGGGCGGGAACGTGCTGACCACCACGGTCGGCTTCTACAGCTCGCAGCAGACCATCGATTCCGACTGGAACTGGTCGACGGTGATCAACAGCGTCGCGGCGGACGGCAATGCCGCGCTGCTCAACGTCGTGACCTCGACCGGTGTGTTCGTGACGCAGGATGGCACGCTGCGCTATGGCGCCCCGACCGCAGGTACGTTCCGTCGCGGCTATCGCCTCGACTACACGACCAACGCACCGTTCGGCGCGCTCAACCTCAAGATCGGCAACGTGTCGCTGGGCGGCAGCATCCGCTACGACTTCAGCAAGGCGCGCGGTTCGCTCTACGGTGCGGAACTGGGCGATGGCCGCGTCGGCGTTGCACCGCGCGACATCAATGGCGATGGCGTGATCTCGGTCCCCGAGATGCAGGTCGCGATCACCCCGGCGCGTCCCGCGCCGCTCGACTATGACGTCGGCTATCTCAGCTACTCGCTCAGCGCGATCTGGCGCGTTGCCGAGCCGCTGGCGGTGTTCGGGCGTTACAGCCGCGGCGGCCGCGCCAATGCCGATCGTATCCAGTTCAGCCCGTTCATCAGCAAGGTCGATGGCAGCCTGCTCGACAAGGATGCCGGGGTCGATGTGGTGCACCAGGCCGAAGCGGGCGTGAAGTATCGCACCGACAATGTGACGCTGAACCTGACCGGCTTCTGGGCGAAGGCCGAGGATACTAACCTCGACTCCACCACCGGTCTGCCGCTGGTCCGCGATTACAAGGCGGTCGGCGCCGAGTTCGAGGGCAGCTATCGCATCGGGATCTTCAGCGTCACCGCTGGCGCGACCTATACCGATGCCGAGATCACCAAGGATCTGCTCAACCCGGCGATCAACGGCAATGTGCCGCAGCACCAGGCAAAGCTGATCTATCAGGTGATGCCGCAGGTCTCGACCGACCAGTTCAGCATCGGCGCGGCGTTCGTCGGCACGACGGGCAGCTATGCCACCGCCGCCAACACGCTGAAGGTGCCGGGCTATATGACGACGAACGCGTTCGTCCAGTTCCGCCCGATGGACAAGGTGACGCTCGCGCTCAACGCGGCCAACCTCTTCGACGTGCTGGCGATCACCGCGATCGACGATGCGGTGATCCCGGCGGTGGGTGTGGCGCGGGCGCATGTGCTCAACGGTCGCACGATCTCGGCCTCGCTTCGCCTCGACTTCTAACGGTCAAGTGGCCGGGGTGCCGCGTGCATCCCGGCCACAGCCATTTTTGGTCCTCGAAGTTCGGACGGAACCATGAATATTCTGAAATCGCTCAAAATTCCGCGCAAGCTGGGCCTGTCGTTCCTGATCATCTGCGCGTCCGCAGCGGTCATGATGGCGGTGTTCTTCTCGAACATCTCGATGATCCGGTCGGTCACTGACGCCAACACGGCGGCGCAGAGCCGCTATGCCAAGGCGCTGGCGCTCGAAACCGCGCTGCTGCGGCAGAACAGCCAGATGCGCGGCTATCTGGTGACCGGCGACAAATCCTACCTCAAATCCTATGAGGAAGGGCGCGTCGATTATGACAAGGCGTCGGCGGAGCTTGAGGCGGAACTGAACGATCCCAAGCTGATCGACGCGGTGCAGGTCTCGCGCAAGGAAACGCTCGACTGGCGCGCCAAATGGGGCGACCGGCTGATCAAGCGCGTCGATGGCGGTGATCTGGCGGGTGCGCAGGCCGAGGTGCAGGGCGCGGGCAAGGCGGTGCTGGTCAGCGCCGCTGTGCTGCCGCTGCGCGACGTACGCGACGCCGAACTGGCGATCATCGAAGAGGGCACGAAGACGCAGGAATCGGCGATGGACACCGCGACGACGGTGCTGATCGTCGGCGGGATCGCGCTGATCGGCCTCGCCATCGGCCTTGCCTGGCTGCTCAGCCGCGCCATTGCGACCCCGATCGCATCGCTGACGAGCACGATGAGCACGCTCGCATCGGGGCGCAACGATGTCGATGTCGACGGGGCCGAGCGCGCCGACGAGCTGGGCGATATGGCGCGCGCGGTGCTTGTGTTCCGCGATGCAGCGGTTGCCAAGCAGGCGACCGACGCCGCGGCGGCGAAAGCCGAGGCCGAGCAGAAGATGGTGGTCGAGATCGTCTCGTCGCAGCTGTCCGAGCTGGCCGGTGGCAACCTGACCGCCCAGATCGACGCCGATTTCCCCGCCGACTATGCGGCAGTGAAGTCCAATTTCAACGCTGCTGTCACCAGTCTGCGCGGCCTGATCGCATCGGTGATGGAGGCGACTGCCTCGATCCATTCCGGCTCGGGCCGGATCGCCGAAGCCTCCGAGGATCTCGCGCGGCGGACCGAGGCGAACGCTGCCAGCCTGGAGCAGACCTCCGCCGCGATCGTTCAGATGGACCAGCGGCTCAAGACCACTGCGGCTGCCGCCGGCCAGACCGTTGAACGCGCGAACGGCGCGATCGGCACCGTCGCCAATGGGCGCGCGGTCGCGGAGGGTGCGGTCGAGGCGATGGGCCGCGTCGCCGACAGCGCCAAGGGCATCGACAGCGTGATCGAGGGGCTCGACAAGATCGCGTTCCAGACCCGCGTTCTCGCGATGAACGCTGCGGTCGAAGCAGGGCGTGCGGGTGAAGCGGGCCGCGGGTTCGCGGTCGTGGCCGACCTCGTCTCCGCGCTCGCCATGCGCGCCGAGGAAGAGGCGGGCCGGGCGCGCGATCAGCTCACCGCGACGCAGACCGACATCGTCGCGGCGGTCGAGATGGTGCAGAAGGTTGATACTGCGTTGGTCGATATCTCGACCGATGTGAGCGAGGTCCATTCGCTGCTCGACAAGATCGCGCAGGACAACCACGCCCAGTCGTTTGCGATCACCGAGGTCAGCTCGGCGATCGGGACGATGGACCAGACTACCCGCCAGACGAGCACGATGGTCGAGCAAAGCTCCGCCGCCGCGCGCGATCTGGTGAACGAAGTGACCCATCTCGCCGATCAGGCCGGGCAGTTCACGGTAGAGGGCGGGCGCAGTCCGGTTCATGCGATGCAGAACCGGGTTGCGCAAAGCATGAACGCCAGCGCGTGGGAAGCTGCGTGAACGAACCGGGCCGCGGCGTAGCCCGTGGCCCTGTTCCACAGATGAATAAAGCCGCGTTCGCGCGGGCGGGGGAAGTCGAATGAACATGATGACGCGCGTCGGCTCGCAAGGGGAGCTGCGGCGCCAGTCACGGGTCATCCGCGCCCTGGGCTCGGACTTTGTCGCCGCGGTGCTGGAGGCGGGCGATCGCCAGTTGCACCGTGCGCCACAGACCGCTGCGCTGATCGACGGCTGGCCCGACGACCCGTCGGCTGCGGCGCTGGCGATGCGCTTCAACGCGGCGCTGCACGCGCTGGCACGGCGCGGCGATGTCGCGGACCTGAGCGCACTCTATCAACGCGAGCATGACGGGTTCGACCGCGCGATCGGCGACGCGCTCGCAACGCATGACGGCTTCATCATCCGCTGGATGCAGGAGCCGACCCAGACCAACGAAGTTGCGCGGGCGGCGGGGTTCGCGGCGGCGCTGATGGCGCTGCGCGTGCGCACCGGAATGCCGGTCGAACTGCTGGAGATCGGATCGAGCTGCGGGCTCAACCTCAATCTCGCGCGCTATCGCTACGAGCTCGACGGGGTGATCGCGGGCGATCCCGATTCGGCGGTGCGGGTCGCGCCCGAATGGCGCGGCATGACACCGGTCGCGGCCCCGATCGAGGTGGTTGCGGCGCGGGGGGTCGATCTCAACCCGCTCGACGCCGCCGACCGGCGCTCGCGCGAGCGGCTATTGTCCTTCGTCTGGGCCGACCAGCCGCGCCGGATCGAACGGCTGAAAAGCGCGCTGCGGCTCGCGCGGGCACACCCGCCCGCGCTGACCCGTGCCGACGCGACTTTGTGGCTGCCCGAGCAGCTCGCAGCGCCCCAAGCAGAAGGGGTGTGCCGCGTCGTCTTCCATTCGATGGTAATCCAGTATCTGGGAAGCACCGCACGTTCCGCAGTAATCGACGCGATCCATCAGGCGGGCGGGCGGGCGTCTGCTGCGCGTCCATTCGCCTGGCTCAGCTTCGAATGGACTGCGGGACGCGAGAAGGTCGAACTGGCGCTGACATGCTGGCCGGACGGTACGCGCCGCGTGCTCGCCACCTGTCATCCCTATGGCGAATGGTTCGACTGGCACGGTTGATCCGGCCCTGTTGATCCTGCGTGCGATTCCGCGCAGCATCTCCTCTATTGCGCCCCGGACGCTTTCGCGTTTAGGTAGCGCTAACATAGGCGTGGATGGACCGCGTCAGGGGAGAGGAGAATCGGGTGACCCAGACATCGGGGGCGCAGGCCAATACCGGCCTGGTCTTCGCCATCGTCGCGGTGGCGACGATCGGCGGATTGCTATTCGGATATGACAGCGGGGCCGTGAACGGCACGCAGGACGGCCTGAAATCGGCCTTCACGCTCAATGACACGACGCTCGGCTTTACCGTCGGGTCGCTGCTGATCGGCTGTTTCATCGGTGCCTTTTTCGCAGGTACGCTGGCGGACAAGATGGGCCGCCGCAACGTGATGCGGCTCGCTGCGATCCTGTTCCTGATCGGTGCGCTGGTGCAGGGCTTTGCGCATGACCAGACGATCTTCGTCATCGCCCGCATCGTCGGCGGTATGGCGGTGGGCGCGGCGTCGGTGCTGTCGCCAGCCTATATCTCCGAAGTCGCCCCGGCTAACATTCGCGGGCGGAT
>JBHYGP010000234.1:0-4077 GCA_051858935.1 Sphingomonas sp. | reverse complement strand
ACCGCCAGCCGGGGAAGTGGGGATCGGCGGGTAGGGGCTCTCTCTCTCTCTCTCTCTCTCTTAGCCCCTCCCGCCTTCGCGGGAGGGGTTGGGGAGGGTATTCTCCTTCTTCTTCTTCTTCTTCTTCTTTCCCGATCAGTCGCTCTGTACCCCCGATCCGGTCCTGCGGCGTTCCACGATCTCGGTTCCGGTCTGCTTCTCCGTAATCCCGTCTTCACGCCTGATCTCGGTTCGGGTGGTCGTCACCCGCTTGCGGGCGATCCCCGTCGCGTCCGTCTCCCACATAACCGTGATCGAACCCGTCACCTGTTCGCCTGCGCGCTCGCGAAGCGTCGCCTCCAGACTGACCGGCTTTCCGCTGATCTCGCCAACGACCACATCGGTCTCGGCGCGTTCATGGCGAACCTTGTCGGGATCGATGGGGACGGTGACGCTGAACGCGCTCTTGCCGGTTTGAACGATTCGACCGTCCTGCGCTGCGCGCGGATTCGAATAGACGGCGCCTTCCCGCACGATCTGCGCAGCCGGATCGAGTTCGACCGTGCGCGCCACAATCTCCTGCGGGTCACATTCGATTCGAATTGCGGTCCAGGTAAAGATCCAGCGTCCACAAACCGACCGGTCCCATTTGGCGACCTTCAACCAGCCATCGAGACGGGCTTCTAGCTGCGCGGTATTGAGAAGCTGTCGCGACCCGTCGGCCGCCTTGAAGATACGCGCCGGGAATTGCCATTCGCGTGCCCTGTCTTTTGGCGTCACATCGGACGGCAGATCATATTCGACTTCCACCCCGCCATCCCGCAGGCCAACGACCCGTTCGACCAGACTCGAGTGACCGCTTGAACTGCCCTTTGATCCGTCGCTCGACGTCTCGGTCGTCTGGTAGCTCTGGGTGAGTTCATAGACGTCACCCGCTTGCATCGCCTGCGCAAATGCGGGGGCCGCTCCTGCGAACAGCATCGCTATGCAGGCACCGACGAAAGCTAGGTTCATGGTCAGTGTCGTGCCCGCGCCATCGGCAGCTGACAAGTCAGATCAGCGGCCTCCAACCACCAACCCCACCCCACTGCGCACTGCCGCCCGCCGCGCCACCACAAACGCCGCCGCGACCATCACCACCCCCAGATACCCGACCAACAGCGAATCCAGCGCCATCACTGCCCACACCACCGCCGGCGCCTTGCCCACGGCCACAAATGCCAGCGCATAATGCGCCACCATCAACGGCAGCATCGCCAGCAACGACACGACCACGGCATAGAGATACACCCCCCGCACCAGCCGGATCGATCGGACAAAGCCGATTGCCGGATTGCCCGCCGCCGCCGCCGTCTTCCACGCCGACAGCAATGGCTCGAACAGCAGGCTGACGATCAGGCTCAAAATCAGCACCCACGCCGCGACATTGCCCGAAATCCCCGCGGCGTCGGCGATCAGCGGCACGTCCTGCATCACGATCAGCCAGAACAGCCCCCACGCCATCACCGGCACGAACAATCGCACCGCCACGGGATCGATCCGCCGCGCCGCAACCGGATCATCGCCGAACACCAGAAAGCGCGCCGCCCAATATCCGGTCAGGAACAGCGCGATCACCTTCACATGGCCGATGGTGAGGCGTAGCATGTCGCCCTCCGCCGCCTTCATGCCGGCGATATCGACATACATGCCCGCGCGGATCTCCACCGCATGCTGCACCATCTCGACCGCTACGGGCACCAGGAACAATAGCGGGCAGAGCAGGGCATAGCGGCCCGATCGCACGAACACTTCAACCAGATCGCGCCCCATCGTCATTCCCCTTCGTCATATGTCAGGATGTCGCCCGGCTGGCACTCCAGCGCGCGGCAGATCGCCTCCAGCGTCGAAAAGCGGATCGCCTTGGCCTTGCCGGTCTTCAGGATCGACAGGTTGGCGAGCGTGATATCCACCCGCTCGGCTAGTTCGGTCAGGGTCATGCGCCGCGTATGCAGCACATCGTCCAGCGTGACGCGGACCGCCATCAGACCGTCCCCTCAATCTCGTCCTGCATCGCCGCGCCCTGCTGGAACACCCGCGCCAGCACGAACAGCAACAGCACCGCGAGCCAGCCGGTGAGCGAGAATTGCCACGCCATCACCTCGCCCGTCGCCGCGCTCAGCCGTGTCGCCACGACGCCAAAACCGAGGTCGAGCAATTGCAGCGCGAGCACTGCCCAGGCGACATGGCGCAACCGATCGGCATTGACCCCTGCAAAGGGGGTCCCGGCGCGCACCGTGTCGATCATCGCGATCAATCGCGTAAAGATCAGATGCACCGCCGGCGCGGCGGCCAGGCCGATCGCCAGCGCGGTGAGCATCGCATACCGCACCGTCGCCGCCTCGTCCCCGAACCGCGCGACCAGCGGTCCGGTAATCGTCTCCGGTGCCATCGCCACCGCTACGCCGACCAGCACGAACATCGCGGCGGCGACCCAGTTGAGAATGAGCAGGGTAAGCATGAGTCGTCGGGTGAAGATCAACATGGCGAGTCTCCGTGAATTATTGATATTCGATAATCTATTCATCGAATAACGGCAAGATAATTTATCGTTTTGCGATAAGGGGCGGGGATCGCGACCCCATGGATGACGTCCGCGCCGCGCTCGGCTAACACCGCGCCATGACCGATCCCCGCGATTCCACGCTCGACCTCAACCCGAACTACGACGCCAACGGCCTGATCACTGCGGTCGCCACGCACGCCGCGACCGGCGAGCTGTTGATGCTCGCGCACATGAACGCCGACGCGCTGGCCAAGACGCTCGACACCGGCGAAGCGTGGTTCTGGTCGCGCAGCCGCCAACGGCTGTGGAAAAAGGGCGAGAGCAGCGGCCATGTCCTGCGCGTGGTCGAGGCGCGGATCGACTGCGATCAGGACGCGCTCTGGCTCAAAGTCGACCCCGCCGGCCCCGCCTGCCACACCGGCGAACCCAGCTGCTTCTTCCGCCGCATCGAAAACGGCAAGCTGGTGCGCGGGTGAGGGGAGGGGGGCTTTATCAATCCTCCCCCGCAAGGGGGAGGTGGCAGCCGAAGGCTGACGGAGGGGGAGGAAGCACGCCGCTCCGTTTTCCCTTCCTCCCCCTGCGTCGCGCTGCGCGCGCCACCTCCCCCTGGCGGGGGAGGATCATTTTGACCTCCACCCTCCTCCTCGCCGCCTGCTCCGGCGGCGACCCCCAGCCGTCCGCATCTCCCACACCCCCCAGCCTCGAATCCGCCGCGATCGAACGCGGCCTCGTCCGCGATCCCAAGGCGAGCGACGTCACCGGCCTCTATGCCCGCGACACCGACCGGCTGTGCGTCGTGCCCGACGGCACCGCCTATCGCGTCGGTGCGTTCGTCGATTATGGCGACAAGGTCAGCTGCACCGGCCGCGGCACCGCCGCGCGCTCCGGCTCGACCCTCGCGATCGAATTAAAGGGCAAGAACGGCGAGACCTGCGCGTTCGACGCGAAGTTCGACGGCGACCGCATCACCTTCCCCGCCAACGTCCCCGACGCCTGCGCCAAACTCTGCGGCCCCCGCGCGTCGTTCGCGGCGCTGGAAGTCGAACGCCTGAGCGAAAGCGCGGCGGAAGCAGAGGCTCTCAGAAGCGCAGAAGGTGTCCGTCTTTGCGGTAGTTGACGTTAACGTCAACCTGTCATAATCTCCCCCCCATGGCAACGAAACTAAAGGCCGTGGCCAGCTTCGCCCCGATCGAAGCCCGCCCGGACAAGGAGAGCTTTTCGATCTCGGACCTGTGCGCCGAGTTCGACGTCACCGCACGCGCGCTGCGCTTCTACGAGGATGAAGGGCTGATCGGCCCCGAGCGCCGCGGCCTTCAGCGCATCTACTCGCACCGCGACCGCGCCCGGCTCGCCTGGATCCTGCGCGGCAAGCGCGTCGGTTTCAGCCTCGCCGAAATCCGCGAGATGATCGACCTCTACGACGTCGGCGACGAACGCCGCACCCAGCATCAGGTCACGCTCGACAAATGCCGCGCCCGCATCGACCTGCTCGAGCGGCAAAAGCACGACATCGACGCGCACATCGCCGAACTCGAAGATTTCGTCGCGGTCCT
>JBHYGP010000233.1:0-4079 GCA_051858935.1 Sphingomonas sp. | reverse complement strand
CACGTTCGACATCTCGATCCTCGAGATCGGCGACGGCGTGTTCGAAGTGAAGGCGACCAATGGCGACACCTTCCTGGGTGGCGAAGATTTCGATTCCAAGCTGGTCAAATATTTTGCCGAGGAGTTCCAGAAGGCCGAAGGCATCGACCTGACCAAGGACAAGCTGGCACTCCAGCGTCTGAAGGAAGCGGCCGAGAAGGCGAAGATCGAGCTGTCGTCGGCGCAGACGACCGAGGTCAACCTGCCCTTCATCACCGCCGATCAGAACGGCCCCAAGCACCTCGTCAAGACGCTGTCGCGCGCGGAGCTGGAGCGGCTGGTCGACGATCTGATCACCCGCACGCTCGACCCATGCCGCAAGGCGATGTCGGACGCAGGCGTCAAGGCCGCGCAGATCGACGAAGTGGTGCTGGTCGGCGGCATGACCCGCATGCCCAAGGTGCGCCAGGTCGTGAAGGAGTTCTTTGGCAAGGAGCCACACACCGGCGTCAACCCCGATGAGGTGGTGGCGATTGGTGCGGCGATCCAGGCCGGCGTGCTGCAGGGCGACGTCAAGGACGTGCTGCTGCTCGACGTGACCCCGCTGAGCCTCGGCATCGAGACGCTGGGTGGCGTGTTCACCCGCATGATCGACCGCAACACGACGATCCCGACCAAGAAGAGCCAGGTCTATTCGACTGCCGATGACAATCAGCAGGCGGTGACGATCCGCGTGTTCCAGGGCGAGCGCGAGATGGCGGCGGACAACAAGATGCTGGGTCAGTTCGACCTGGTCGGCATCCCCCCTGCCCCGCGTGGCGTGCCGCAGATCGAGGTGATCTTCGACATCGACGCCAACGGCCTGGTCAATGTGTCGGCCAAGGACAAGGGCACCGGCAAGGAGCAGCAGATCCGCATCCAGGCCAGCGGTGGCCTGTCGGACAGCGACATCGACCAGATGGTCCGCGACGCCGAGAAGTTCGCCGAGGAAGACAAGGCGCGCCGCGCGTCGGCCGAGGCGAAGAACAATGCGGAATCGCTGATCCACACCACCGAACGCCAGCTCGCCGAAAATGGTGACAAGGTCGATGAGGCGCTGAAGGGCGAGATCCAGTCGGCGATCGACGCAGCCAAGGCGGCGGTCGAGAGCGGTGACGCGGACCAGATGAACGAGAAGAGCCAGGCCCTCGCGCAGGTCGCGATGAAGTTGGGTCAGGCGATCTACGAGAAGCAGCAGCAGGGCGAGGCTTCGCCGGCAGCTGATGCGGATGCGGAGAAGCCGGCCGACGATGTCGTCGACGCCGAATTCTCCGAGGTGGACGACAACAAGGCGTAATTTATGCTCACCCCCGCTCCTTTCACTCCCAAGGAAAGGCGGCGGGGGTCCGGGCGGGGGCCGAGTGAATGACCACCCAGACTGATTATTACGAACTGCTCGGCATTTCGCGCGATGCGGATGATGCGACGATCAAGTCGGCGTTCCGCAAGCTGGCGATCCAGTGCCACCCCGACAAGCATGGCGGGTGCAAGGAGCAGGAAGGCAAGTTCAAGGCGATCAACGAAGCCTATGACTGCCTGAAAGACCCGCAGAAGCGCGCGGCCTATGACCGTTATGGGCATAGCGGGCCGCAGGGCGCGGGCGGCGGACAGGGCTTCGACGCCTTTTCCGATATTTTCGAATCCATGTTCGGCGAGTTCATGGGCGGTCGCGGCGGTGGAGGCCAGCGTCAGGCGCGCGGCGCGGACCTGCGCTACGACATGGAAATCAGCCTGGAAGACGCCTTTAACGGCAAGGCGACCGACATCACCATCGACGTGTCCGGCCCGTGCGAGCCATGCGGCGGAACCGGCGCATCGCCGGGGACGATGGCCAAGCGCTGCACCACCTGTGCCGGGCATGGCAAGGTGCGGGCGCAGCAGGGCTTTTTCGTGGTCGAGCGGACCTGTCCATCGTGCCATGGCGCGGGCCAGACGATCGCCGATCCGTGCCGTAATTGCCGGGGCGAGGGCCGCGTCGACAAGACGGTGTCGCTGAACGTCAATGTCCCGCCCGGTGTTGACGAAGGCACCCGCATCCGCATGGCGGGTCAGGGCGAAGCGGGCGCGCGCGGTGCGCCTCCGGGCGACCTCTACATCTTCCTGCACGTCAAGCCGCACGCGATCTTCGAGCGCGAGGGTACGACGCTGTTCGCGCGCGCGCCGATCAGCTTCACCACGGCGGCGCTGGGAGGGGAGATCGATATCCCCGGCCTGGATGGCGAGGTTCACACGATCCACCTCCACCCCGGCACGCAGAGCGGGCGCGAAGTGCGCCAGCGCGGTGCGGGCATGCCGGTGCTGCAGGGACGCGGGCGCGGCGATCTGGTGGTGCGGATCGAGGTCGAGATCCCGACCAAGCTGTCGGGCGAGCAGCGCGCACTGCTCGAACAGTTCCGCGCGCTGGAGACGGGTGAGGAATGCCCGATCTCGACCGGGTTCTTCGACAAGCTGAAAAAGGCGGTGGGAGGCTGATGGCGTGGCAGGCCAGCATTTGACCGAAGTGATCATGCTGGCCGGAAAAGCGATCCGAGGGACGCTGGATTTTCGGGGGCGATCGACGCGGTTGGAGGTGATGGCCTTTTGGCTCGCCCTGATGTTCGTCGGCATCCCGCTGACGCTCGTGCTTGCGCTGCTTGCTCCTGTTGAGGACGAATCCAAACGGCTTGCCGCGACCATTCTGGGCTATGTGGCCTTTATTCCGCTGGCTGCGCTGTTCGTGCGCAGGCTGCACGATCTGGACCGAACCGGATGGTGGGCTTTGGCAGGCGTTCCGGTGCTGTTAGTCCATGGCTACCAGTCCGTGCGCGTCAGTTTAGATGCGGCACCGTCCAATCTCCCTTGGTGGGGGTCGCTCGCAATGCTGGTCCCCGTCGGAATCGTGTTCACATTCGCCATCGCGCCCGGCACCGAAGGCCCCAACCGCTTCGGTCCCGATCCGCGCAGTTCAATACACCCCGAACAGCTTCGCGCTAGCGACCAGCAGGAGCAGGCCGACCGTGCGCAGGACCCACTTCTGCGGTAGCTTGATGCCGAGCGTGCAGCTAGGCTGATGGCCAATGGCACAGCAAGCAACTCCAAACGGCCTGACGCTGGTCATGCGCGCCGTAACCGGGATCGCGACATTCAAGGGTCGATCTCGACGCACCGAGTTTTTCTACTATTGGATCGCCGCGATGCTCGTCGGCACGATCATCCGGCTCATTCCTCATGATCTGTCCTGGCGCACCGACTGGATCGTGGATCAGGGGAGTCAGCTCTTGTTGCTGCTACCGATCTTCGCCCTGTTCGCGCGTCGGCTCCACGACGCGAACCTAAGCGGATGGTGGGCGCTACTGCTACCGCCAACCATGGCGTTCAGCATCTATTCGAGCGCCCAGTTTGTCTTCCGTGACGCTCAAACCGGGGCATCGACGTTACCCGACCTGCCCCTGTGGGCCTCGCTCTTTCAGATCGGCGGCGTCCTGTTTGCCTTGGCCGTCATATTCGTGATCCCCGGCACCGAAGGCCCCAACCGCTTCGGTCCCGATCCGCGCAGTTCAATACACCCCGAACAGCTTCGCGCTCGCGACCAGCAGGACGAGGCCGAGGGTGCGCAGGATCCACTTCTGCGGTAGCTTGATGCCGAGCGTGGTGCCGATTAGGCCGCCGGCCAATACCGCGACCGCGTAGAGCGGTAGTTCGGGGGGCAGGCTGCCGACCGAGGCGAAGTTGCCGGCGAGTCCTGCCGCGGAATTGGCGAGGATGAAGACCGCTACGACGCCCGAGGCCGGCTTGGGCGCGGACCAGGCGAGGAACAGCAGCAGCGGCGAGAGGAAAATGCCGCCGCCGGTGCCGGTCAGCCCGGCGAGCAGGCCAAGACCGATGCCGGCGAGGATCGCGAGCCAGATCGGCGGATCATGCCATTCGCGTTCGGCCTTCATGTCGCCGGGCCAGAGCATCCTTGCGGCAGCAAAGAGCAGGATGACACCGATCGACGGTCGGTAAAGCTCGGGTGGGATGTGAATCATGCCGCCGACGAACGCTGCCGGCATTGCGCCGACCAGGAACGGCCACAGCGTGCG
>JBHYGP010000232.1:0-4083 GCA_051858935.1 Sphingomonas sp. | reverse complement strand
CCGAGCGCGTGCCCGAGTGGGTGCGGTGAAACGCTCCGGCCTGCCCGTCTTTGTGCGGCTGGACGGGCGGCCGGCGATATTGGTGGGCGGCGGCGCGATGGCGGAGGCCAAGCGCCGCTTGCTGGAACGCGCGGGCGCGGTGATCGTGGACGAGGACGCGCAGGCGCAGATCGCTTTGGTCGCGTGCGAGGATCCCGAACCGGTGGTCGCGCGGCTCAAGGCGCGCGGGCTGCTGGTCAATGTCGCCGACCGGCCCGATCTGTGTGACTTCACTTTGCCCGCGATCATCGAGCGTGATCCGGTGACGATCGCGATCGGCACCGGGGGCGCGTCGGCCGGGCTGGCGGCGGCGTTGCGGCAGCGGATCGAGCCGCTGATTCCGGCTGGCCTGGGCGCGTTCGCCGATGCGCTGGCGGCGGCGCGGGGCGAGATGCGCGCGCGCTGGCCCGATGGGGGCGAGCGGCGGCGGGCGCTGGGTGCGGCGCTGGCCGGGCCGCTCGATCCGTTGCGGGTACAGGATGGCGATGCGGTGGTGCGCTGGATCGCCGATGCCGATGCGCCGGGCGACCGGATCGAGACGATTACGCTGACCTCATCCGATCCCGATGACCTGACGCTGCGTCAGGCGCGCTGGCTCGCACAGGCCGATCGGGTGACGCATCGCGCGGATGTGCCGGTCGCGATCCTCGACCGCGCGCGCGCCGATGCCGAACGGATTGTGTGCGATGCGCCGCCTCAGGGCTTGCCCGGCCTCACCGTCGATGTTTCAACGGCACCATGAGTGGTTTTGCCTATCGGGTCATGGCGGACGCCGTGGAGGAGATCGCCCCGCGTGAGGCGTTGGGAGCCGAGGCGGAGTTCGTGTGGATTCACCTCACCTCACGCGACGAGGAGGTGCAGGACTGGCTGCGCGATCATGCGGCGCTCGACCATTTCACCATCGATGCGCTGACCGCATTGGAGACCCGCCCCCGCTGCGAACAAATCGACGGGGCGGCGGTGCTCAATTTGCGCGGCATGACGCATGAAGAAATGGCGAGCAGCGATCCGCTCGCGTCGATCCGGCTGCGCGCCGATGGGGCGCGGGTTATTTCAGTCACGCGACTGCCGCTCGACGCGCTGGATGCGGCGCGCGCGGCGATGGAGGCGGGGACGATCCGCGACGCGGGCGACCTGATCGCGACGCTGGCGACCGCGATTACCGAGCAGCTCGATCCGCACGTCGCGCTGCTTGGCGATTCGCTCGACGATTGCGAGGAGGCGCACGATCCGCGCGCCGCGTTCGACCTGCGCCGCAGCGTCAGCGCGGCGCGGCGGCAGGCGATCGGCTATCGCCGTTTCCTCTATCCGCAGCGCGTGGCACTGGAGAAGCTGGCGGGGCTGCCGGTCGCGTGGCTGAGCGACGAGGACCGGCTGCACATCAACGCCGCTGCCGATCGCGCGGCGCGCATGGCCGAGGAGTTGGAGAGCATCCGCGAGCGCGCGGCGCTGATCCACGAGACGCTGACCGATCTGCGCGCGGAGATCATCGACCAGCGGTCGCTGTTGATCGCGGTGGTGGCGATGATCTTCCTGCCACTGACCTTCATCACCGGGCTGTTCGGGATGAATGTCGACGGGATTCCCTATGCGAAGCACCCGGAGTCGTTCTGGGTGATTACCGGGTTCAGCCTGGCGGTTGCGGCCGGGGTCGGCCTGTATTTCGTCAGGCGGCACTGGTTCCGCTGAGCGATTGGATCCGCGCGCGGGTGACGGCGAGTTCGCTGCGCGTTTCGCCCAGTTCGATCGCCCGCGCGGCGATGCGCGCGTCGAGCGAGGCGACGGTGCGCTTGAGTTCGGCGATCCGGCCGGCGCGTTCCAGCGTGCGTTCGATTCGTGCCTGAAGCACCCCGAAGTCGAACGGCTTGGCGAGGTGGTCGTCAGCCCCTGCTGCCAGCGCCTCGACCGCGCCGCGCGAATCGCTGAGCGCGGTGATCATGATGACCGGCAGGTCGGCGGTGTCGGGGGCAGTACGAATCTCGGTCAGGGCATCGAGCCCGGACATGCCCGGCATCACCATGTCGAGCAAGACGAGGTCGAAGCCGCGCCCGGAAATCAGGTCGAGCGCCTCGCGCCCGCTCTGCGCGAGCACGACCATATAGCCCATCGCGCCGAGCCGCCCGCCGATGACGTGCAAATTGGTCCGGCTGTCATCGACGACCAGAATCGTGCGCGTGTGCCGCCGGCGCGAATCGCCTGTTTGGTTGGTGGTGTTCACCATGACCCGATCTTATGCCGGGAGCGTCACGATCTTGTTAACGCTACGCTGAGGTGCGGCACCGGCCCGCTCCTCCGAAACCTTTAGCGGCGCAAGAACCAGAGGATTTGCTCGACCATCATGCGCAGCTGCGCATCGGCGTCGGCCAGCGGGTCGCCGGGCGCACCCATGTTGATCGCGACACCCAGCGGGGTGGGCCAGCCGCGCAATGCGTGGACCACCGTACGCAGCGCCGCCATGGTCGATACCGCCGCCTGCCATCCCCCTGCCGTCGCCACCATACCGACCGGCATGCGGTCGAAATAGACGCGGTCGTCGCCGCGCAGCAGTTCGACATGGTCGAGCGCGTTCTTGACCAGCCCCGACAGCGTGCCGTGATAGCCGGGTGATCCGACGATTACCGCATCGGCGCTGCGCAACACCTCGACGAAGTGCGCGACATTGCCCTCCGGCACCGGATCGCACAGCTCATAGGGCGGGAAGTTGATCGCTTCACCGGTCAGCAGCGTGGTGCGCGCGCCGGCCGCTTCGGCAATCGCCAGACACCGTGCCAACGCCCGGCCGGTGGCGGATTCGGGGCGCGACGTTCCGCCCAAGGCGACGATGTGCGGCGTGTTCATGGCGCGGGGCTAGCCGAAAGCGCGGCGATGGGCCACCCTGATCGGGCAAGGTCGGCGATGGAGGATGCGGGGTGCAGGCAAAGGGACCGCTGGCGGGGGTACGCATCGTCGAGATCGACGCGATCGGGCCGGTCCCGTTCGCCGCGATGCTGCTCGCCGATCTGGGCGCGGACGTGGTGCGCGTGGTCCAGCCCGACGCGAGCGCAAGCCATGTCGTCCCCAGCCTGTATCGCGGGCGACGTGAGCTGGAACTCGACTTTCGCCACCCGGCGTCGATCATGGAGCTGCGCGAGCTGATCGACCGCGCCGACGGGCTGATCGAGGGAATGGCCCCGCGCTCGATCGACGCGCTGGGGATAGGTCCCGATGCGTGCCGGATGCGCAACCCGCGGCTGGTCTATGGCCGGGCGAGCATGTGGGGGCAGGATGGGCCGATGGCCGAGCGGCCGGGCAGCGACATCAATGTGTTGGCGCTGACCGGCGCGCTGCACGCGATCGGCACGCCCGACCAGCCGGTGGTGCCGCTGACCCTGCTGGGCGATCATGCCGGGTGCGGCATGTTCCTGGCGCTGGGCATGGTCAGCGCGATCCTGGGTGCACAGGCGAGCGGCGAGGGGCGCGTGGTCGATGCCGCCGCGTCTGACGGGGTCGGCACGCTGATGGCGTTGACCCAGAGCCTGGCGGGCAGCGGACGCTGGCTCGACCGGCGCGAGGCCAATCTGGTCGATGGCGGCGCGCCCTTTTACCGTACCTATCGCTGCGCCGATGAGCGGCATGTCGCGGTCGGCGCGATCGAGCCGACAGCCTTTGCCGAGCTGTGCGCGGTGTTGGGGCTGGAGGCGTCGAAGATCCCGCAATTCGATCGTGCTGGATGGCCGCATATGGCGCGCGAATTTGCGCGGCGCTTCAGCAGCCGGACGCGCGACGAGTGGATCGCACGCTTTCCCGATGGCGCGGCGTGCGTGACGCCGGTGCTGAGCCTGAGCGAAGCTGCGCGGCATCCGCATGCGCTCGCGCGGCGTCCGCTGGCGAGCGGGCCGGCGGGCGGGCCGACCGCGCCGCAATTCACCCCGCCCGCGGCCCCCGCGGCTCCGGCGGTGGTGACGAGCGTGGCGGAGATGCTGGGGCGGTGGGTGGATTGAGCGAAATCGATCCTCCCCCGCAAGGGGGAGGTGGCGCCGAAGGCGACGGAGGGGGAGGAAGCAC
>JBHYGP010000231.1:0-4099 GCA_051858935.1 Sphingomonas sp. | reverse complement strand
CCCCAGCCATGCCACAGCCGCCAGCCGAGCCAGCAAACCAGCACCCCGATCAGAAACTTCGCGATCATGCGAAGAGCGGCATTGCCGACTCCAGCTCAGGCAGCGCGAGGCCCGCCATCATCTCGCGCAGTTCCTGCCGCGCGGCGACATGCGCAAGGCCCATCTCGCCGAACTCGCGGCTGTCGAGCATGGTCAGCCCCTTGGGGAACAGCTCGCGATAGATCACGCGCTCCGACAGGCCGGGGATGACGCGGAAGCCGACGCGCTTCGCCAGCTGATCGATCGCCTCCGACACGCGCTTCATATTGCGCGCCTCGATATGCTGCATGCGGTTGCGCAGGACGACCCAGTCGATCGTCTGACCGTCGGCCTTGGCGCGGCGCTTGCGCGAATCCCAGATCAGCTCGGAGTAAAAGCTCGGCCGCGTGACGCGGAAGGTATCGGGATCGACCTGCCCGATCAGGTCGAAATCGACGAAGCTGTCGTTCATCGGCGTCACCAGCGTGTCGGCATTGGTGATCGCGATCCGCCCAAACTTGTCGTCGCGCCCCGGCGTGTCGATGATCAGGAAGTCGGTATCCTGCCCCAGCCGCTCCAGCGATTCCGAAAAGCGGGCGATATTCTCGCCATCATGCGTCTCGTAGCGCGGCATCGGCAGCGGTCGCCCGACGCGCTGCATCGTCTGCAACCGGTTGTCGAGATAGCGGCCCATCGTGCGCTGGCGATGGTCGAGGTCGAGGCACGACACCCGCGCGCCCTTCATCGCGAGCGCGATCGCAGTGTGGACCGCAGTCGTGGATTTGCCGGTCCCGCCCTTTTCATTGGCGAAGACGATCACGTGCAGCGAGTTCGTTGCGTCGGTCACTCAACTTCCCTGATTGAACAGCGGGCCTGCCCCCCATAGAAGGCCGCGCTTCGTTCCATATCCAAGGCCATGTGCGCGTGCAAACCATCCGTCAGCTCTCCGACCTCCGCGATGCCGTTTCGGGATTCCGCGCGAGCGGCGAGCGAATCGCGTTCGTGCCCACGATGGGCGCGCTGCACGCCGGGCATATGGCGCTGGTGGCCGAGGCGAAGCTGGCCGGGCAGCGGGTGGTGGTGTCGATCTTCGTGAACCCCAAGCAGTTCGGCCCCAACGAAGACCTGTCCCGCTATCCGCGCAAAGAGATGGCGGATTCGCGGATGCTGGCCGAAGCCGGCGTCGACCTGTTGTGGATGCCACCGGTCGAGGTGATGTACCCTGAGGGGCATTCGACCAACATCTCCGTCTCCGGGGTCAGCGAGCCGCTCGACGGCGCAGCGCGGCCCGGCCATTTCGACGGCGTCGCGACGGTCGTGGCCAAGCTGTTCAACCAGGTGAAGCCCGACATCGCGCTATTCGGCGAGAAGGATTTCCAGCAGCTCGCGGTGATCCGGCGCATGGTCGCGGACCTCGATTTCGACATCGACGTGCGCGGCGTGCCGACCCAGCGCGACGATGACGGGCTCGCCCTCTCCTCGCGCAACGCCTATCTCGCGCCTGAGGATCGTGCCGCTGCGGTGGCCCTGCCCCGCGCGCTCGGCGTTGCCGCACGCGCGATCGAGAAGGGGGACGATGCTGCCGCCGCGCTCGCCACCGCCCGCGCCTCGCTGGAAGCGGCTGGATTCGAGGTGGATTATGTCGAGCTGGTCGATGCCGGCAGCCTTGGCACGCCGGTCCCTGACCAGCCCCGCCGCCTGCTCGCCGCCGCGCGGATTTCCGGCACCCGCCTCATCGACAATGTTTCGGTGGCAACGCCGGAATGAACGGTAAACGCCGTTAACCTTTTGCTTACCATGAATGCCGCACTCTCGTTCGCATGAAGAGAACGATCAAAAGTGGGGCAATGTCATGGGCAACAGCATTAAGAGCGCACAGTTCCTGATCGATAGCCGGCTGGCGGATGCGGCGCGCGGTAGCGCCGACGCGGCCTATGAACTCGGGATGGTCTATTCGAGCGGTGCGTCGGGCATCGACATGGACCTGATCGAGGCACACAAATGGTTCAACATCGCCGCCCTCAAGGGCAGCGCCCAGGCGCCGTACATGCGCGCCGAGATCGCGGAAGAAATGTCCGCGCGCGAGATCATCGAAGCACAGAAGCAGGCTCGCTCCTGGCTGCAGATGACGAGCCTGCGCGCGGCCTGATCGTCAGACCGGCGGCAGTGCGATGCACGCGTCGATTATCTGACGCTCCGACGCACGAAGCGGTCGCCCGTCACGGGTATAGACCCGAACGAGGCGCTCAAGGCCGCGCTCTTCAATCTGAATCCGTAGCTTGCGGGCGTCATTCCGGGCTTCCCACATCGGGTACGGACCTTCGACCACCTGCCAGGTCGATCGCCCTTGCAGGGCCAAGCCATGCGCGCCGGGTGCGGCGAAACATCGACTGAGCACGTCTGCCATCGCCGGCGCGCGCGCATCAAGCACCTGTACCGACCGTGCAAGATCAACCTGCGCACCACTGACCATAAGCCAAAGACCACCGCCTATCAGGCTGAAGATCACCACCGCCCATGAGACGATTGCCCATGCGGGCGGCGGTGGACCCGTGAATGGCTGCATCAGGCCTTCTTCGTTGAAGCCTTCTTGGCCGGGGCCTTCTTGGCCGCAGCCTTCTTCGCCGGAGCCTTGCGCCCGCCCTTTTTCTTAGCGGGACCAGCGGCAGCCTTGGCGTCGATCAGCTGGACGGCTTCGTCGAGCGTCAGCGCCGCCTGATCGACCGTCTTGGGCAGGGTCGCATTGGTCGTGCCGTCAGTGAGGTATGCGCCGTAGCGCCCCTCCATCAGCTTGATCTCCGCGCCCGACACCGGGTGCGCGCCCATCACCTTCAGCGGTTCGCGCGACCCGCGCTGCGGACGTCCGCCGCCCGCTGCGGCTTCGGCGAGCTTCACCACCGCCGCGTTCATGCCGGTTTCGAATACCTCGGTGGTCGAGGTCAGCCGCGCATATTTGCCGTCATGCGCGAGATAGGGGCCATAGCGACCGATCGACGCAGTGATCGGGTTGCCCGTCTCCGGGTGGTTGCCAATCGTGCGCGGCAGGTTGAGCAGCTTGACCGCCCAGTCGAGGTCCAGCTCGGGAATATCCTTGGGGATAGACGCGCGCGCCGCCTCCTTGCCCTCGCCTCGCTGGATATAGGGTCCGAACCGGCCTGAGCGGCGGCTGATATCCTCGCCCGTTTCGGGGTCCTGGCCGATCACTTCCGGCCCGCTATCGCCGCCATCCTCGCCGCCCGGCTGGCCAAAGCGGCGGGTGAACTTGCAGTCGGGATAGTTGGAGCAGGCGACGAACGCGCCGAACTTGCCGCCACGCAGCGCCAGCCGCCCATTGCCACAGCTGGGGCAGAGGCGCGGATCGGTGCCGTCGCCCTTGTCGGGGAAGAGATAGGGTTCGAGGAACTGGTCGAGCGCCTCGGTCACCTCGCTCGGCTTGCGCTCCATCACTTCCGCCGTGCGCGGCTGGAAATCGCGCCAGAACGCGTCGAGCACCGCCTGCCATCCGGCGCGGCCGCCCGAGACGTCGTCCAGCTCTTCCTCAAGCCCGGCGGTGAAGTCGTAATTGACGTATTTCTCGAAGAAGCGCTCGAGGAAGGCGGTCAGCAGCCGCCCGGTTTCCTCGGCGAAGAAGCGGTTCTTTTCGACCCGCACATAGGCGCGGTCCTTGAGCACCTGAATGATCGAGGCATAGGTCGACGGGCGACCGATGCCGAGCTCCTCCATCCGCTTGACCAAAGATGCTTCGGAGAAGCGCGGCGGCGGCTGGGTGAAATGCTGTTCGGCATCCACGCCCTTCTTCGCGGGGGTGTCGCCGTTGCGGATCACCGGAAGGCGGCGCGAATCCTCGTCGCCTTCGTCGTCGCGGCCTTCTTCGTACAGCGCGAGATAGCCAGGGAAGATCACCACCTGGCCGGTCGCACGCAGCGCGTCCTGTCCGGTCGGCTCTTCCAGCTCGACCGTGGTCCGCTCCATCCGCGCGCTCGACATCTGGCTAGCGAGCGCGCGCTTCCAGATCAGGTCATAGAGCCTGGCATGGTCGCCCGAGCCTGCGCGATCCTTGGTGAAATCGGTCGGACGGATC
>JBHYGP010000230.1:0-4100 GCA_051858935.1 Sphingomonas sp. | reverse complement strand
CGCACATCGACCTCACCCTCCTCGCGCGTCGCTTCGGACTGGCAGATCGGGCAATGGGTGGGGAAGGCGAACGCGGGACGCTCCACGTCGCGCGTCAGATTCTCGACGATCTGCGGGATCACGTCTCCCGCGCGCTGCAGCACCACCCGGTCGCCCGGACGCACCCCCAGCCGCTCGATCTCGTCGGCATTGTGCAGTGTCGCGTTGGTGACGACGACCCCGCCGACCGTCACCGGCTCCAGCCGCGCGACCGGGGTCAGCTTCCCCGTCCGCCCGACCTGAATGTCGATGTCGCGCAGCGTGGTCTCGGCGCGCTCGGCGGGGAATTTGTGCGCGATCGCCCAGCGCGGCGCACGCCCGACGCTGCCCAGCCGCTCCTGCCAGTCGAGCCGGTCGACCTTGTAGACGACGCCGTCGATGTCGAACGGCAGGTCGGCACGCTGTTCTTCGATCGCCCTGTAGATCGTCAGGGCCGTTTCGGCATTCATCGACACCGGTCGCCGCGATTGGCTCACGAAGGAAAGATCGGAGATGTCGAATTGCATGTCTTTTATAAAAGACATCATGTCGGCTTGGGTCGAATAACAAAGCTCTGACACCTCTCCCCAACCCCAAGCCATAAAACGAAGAGGGCGTGTTTCCGTTACCCGTGCGTCCTTTTGGCGAAGCGATCCAGCCGCAGCGTTCCGTGGATTTGCGAATTGGCGAGCATCTTTTCCAATCGCGTCTCCCTCGGCGGCAAGCCGAGCATTTAGTTCGGCAAACGCCCGCTTCTCCATATAGACTTCACCGCGGACTTCGAACACGTCTGGAGCGGTGGGCGGGAGCTTGTTGGGGATGTCCTCGATTTTTAGGACATTCGCAGTAACATCCTCGCCAACCCAGCCGTCACCTCGAGTGAGCGCTCGGATTAGTGTACGATTCTCGTAACGAAGCGAGCAAGATAGCCCGTCAATTTTGGGTTCCGCCGTAAGCAGCACGAGGTCCTCCTCGCCCAGCCGCAGGAACCGCCGCACGCGCAGTACAAACTCGACCACATCCTCGTCCGAGAATGCGTTGTCGAGGCTCATCATCGCCTGGGCATGGCGCACCTTGGCGAGATGCCCGGCGGGCGCCGCGCCAACCAGCTTCGAAGGCGAGTCTGCGCGCACCAGATGCGGAAACGCCGCCTCGATCGCGGCATTGCGCTGCACCAGCGCGTCATAGGCCGCGTCGCTGATTTCGGGCGAATCGTCAGTGTGATACAGCGCATTGTGCCGCGCGATCTCGGCGGCGAGCGCCTCCAGTTCGGCGGCGGCTTCGATCTCGGTGGCGGGGAGCGTGTCCATAGCTCCCCGCTACCGCCCGATCACTTCACCTTCAACTGGTCCAGCGCGAACGCCAGATATTCGGCCTGTTCCTTGAACCGCTCGAACCGCCCGGACTTGCCGCCATGCCCCGCCTCCATGTTCGTGCGGAACAGCAATGGGTTGGTGTCGGTCTTCAGCGTGCGCAGGCGCGCGACATATTTGGCCGGCTCATAATATTGCACCTGGCTGTCCCACAGGCCGGTGCCGACGAAGATCGCCGGATAGGCCCCGCGCTTCAGCTGATCATAGGGCGAGTAGCTGAGCATATAGTCATAGCTCGCCTTGTTCTCCGGGTTGCCCCATTCGTCATATTCGCCGGTGGTCAGCGGGATGGTCGGGTCGAGCATCGTCGTCACCACATCGACAAACGGCACCAGATTGACGATCGCGCCATAATCCTGCGGTGCCATGTTGCTGATCGCGCCCATCAGCAGCCCGCCCGCACTTCCGCCCATCGCCGCGACCCGGCCCTTCTTCGCATACCCCTGATCGACCAGATACCGGGTCACGTCGATGAAATCGGTGAAGCTGTTCTTCTTGTTGAACATCCGCCCCTGATCGTACCAGGCGCGACCCATCTCCTGCCCGCCGCGGATATGCGCGATGGCATAGACCATGCCGCGGTCGAGCAGGCTCGGCAGCATCGGCGAAAAGCCCGGATCGGTCGAATAGCCATAGCTGCCATAGGCGTACTGGAACAACGGCGCGCTGCCGTCCCTCCTGAACCCCTTGGCATAGACCAGGCTCACCGGCACCTTCGTCCCGTCGCGCGCGGTCGCCCACACGCGCTCGGTGACGTATTTGCTCGCATCATAGCCTGGAACCGGCGTGACCTTCAGCGTCTTGCGCTCGCCGGTCTTCATGTTCGCCTCGATCACCGTCGATGGCGTGGTCAGCGAGTTGTAGGTGTAGCGCACCCAATCGGTCGCGGTCTCGGCATTGGTGCTCAGCCCCATGCTGTACGCGGGCTCATCCGCCTCGACAAAGCTCGACTTGCCGTCATTGCCCAGCAGCCGCAGCCGCTTGTTGCCGCCCGACCGCTCCTCGATCGCCAGATAGTTCTCGAACGGCTGCACCCCCTCGATGAACACCTGCGCGCTATGCGGCACGACATCCTTCCACGCGGTCTTGCCCGCGCCGGTCGCGCTGTCGGCGACGGTCATCAGGCGATAGTTCGGTGCGTTCCAGTTGGTGCGGATCACCCAGCGATTGCCGACATGGTCCGCGCCATAGAGGAAATCGGTCTCGCGCGGCGCGATCACAGTGAAATTGGTCGGATTGGCGACCGGCGCGCAACGCTGCTCGTCGCTCACAGTCTTGCCCGAATAGATACAGATGAACTTCTCCGAACTCGTCGTGCCCAGGCCGAGGGAGTAGGTGTCGTCCTTCTCCTCATAGACCAGCCGGTCGGCGCTCGCCGGGGTGCCCAGCACATGCGCCTTGACCCGCTTGCCGAGCAAGGTGACCGGGTCCTTCTCGATGTAGAAAATCGTCTTGTTGTCGCCCGCCCAGGCGAAGCCCGCCTGCACATTGGGGATCGTATCCTCCAGCGTCTTGCCAGTGGTCAGGTCCTTGACCTTCAGCACGAACTGCCGCCGCCCGACCTTGTCCTCGGCATAGGCGAGCAGACGGTTGTCGGGGCTCACCTGACGGCTGCCGATCTGAAAGAAGTTCGCGCCCTTCGCCATTTCCGGCTGGTCGAGGATGATCTCCTCGGGCGCGTCCATGCTGCCCTTGCGCCGCGCGACGATCGGGTAGCTGCCACCGACCTCGTAGCGCGTATAGTAATAATAGCCGTTGTCGAGATAGGGGACGCTGCTGTCGTCCTGCTTGATGCGGCCGGTGATCTCCTTGAACAGTGCCTCCTGCATCGGCCTGGTCGGTGCCAGCACCGCATCGGCATAGGCATTTTCGGCGGTGAGATAGGCCAGCATCTCCGGGTTCTTGCGCGTATCGTCGCGCAGCCAGTAATATTCGTCCTCGCGCACCGCGCCGAACGGGGCCTTCACCTGATGGGGTTTCTTGACCGCGACAGGCGGCTTGGGCGCATCCTGCGCGGCAATCGGCGTGGCAGTGACGATCAGGCCGATCATGACAGCGCGGCGGAGCGGAAGTTGCATGCGAATCCCCTTGAAATCGTTGCGCGAAGCCTGCTCCAAAGCCTCCGCCGCATCAACCTGTCCCAGTTTAGGTAGTTTCCGCAAGGTGACGGGTTGAGCCGCGCTGCCGCGTAATGTTATGCCCCATGCACCGGGGAGGGGTTTCTGGTGAATGACCATGCAATGCGCGCGCCCGCGCCGCATTACGATACTACGCTGGACCGTGCGGGCTTCGCGCTCGCGCTGGGCGGCGCATTGGGCGGCATCGTCGTGCTGCTGCTCGTGTTCGCGGCGGGGCAGCGCGACCTGACGCCGCTGCTTGCCTCCTGGCTGCTCGGCACGGTATTCACCGCGCTTGGCATCGCCGGGGTCGGCGGGCCGCTCTGGCTGATGCTCCACCTCGCCGGCTATCGCCGCGCCTGGCACGCCGCAGCGCTCGGCGCGGGCATTTCGCTGGTGCTGTTCGTCGGCGCGCAAACCTACGGCTTCGGCTTCCTCGCCGCCCCGGCCAGCGACATGCGCACCGCGCTGTTCCGCTGGATCAGCGCGCTCGGCACCAGCGGGTTGCTGGCGATCGTCGCGGCGGGAATCGCGCTGGCAATGTGGCGGGTGGCCTACCGCCGGGTGATGTAGCCCCAGCTAATCCTCCCCC
>JBHYGP010000229.1:0-4101 GCA_051858935.1 Sphingomonas sp. | reverse complement strand
GCAAGAGGCTAGAAGACACAGCCGTCCTCCCCCGACCTCGCCTGCGGCGCCACCACCCCCAGGCGGGGGCGGATTGGGATTGCCCGCCCCCGACCGTTCCGGCACAGTCCAGTAATAGATCGCCCGCCCGTCGATGGTTTCTTCCTTCTCCGGCTCCCAATCGCCCATGCGAAAGGCGTGGCTGACGATGCGCGTTCCCGGCTTGAGCTCGGCGAGCAGTTTCGGGCGCAATTTCTCGTTCAGCGTGTCGAGCAGATAGAGGGTGACGACCGTCGCATCGCTGAAATCGCTGGTGAACAGGTCGGCCTGTTTGAACGTCACCTCGCCCGTAACCCCAGCCGCCTTGGCGTTGGCGTTCGCTTCCTTGATCCGCGCGGGATCGATGTCGATGCCGACCGCGCGCACCTTCACCCGCTTCGCCGCGGCGATCGGAATGCGCCCGTCGCCCGAGCCAAGATCATACAGCACATCGCCATCGCGCAGCTCCACCATGTCCAGCATCGCCTCGACCACTGCGGGCGGGGTCGGGACATAGATCACATCGGGCGTCTGGCTCTGCATAACGGGAGCCGGGGCAGGCGGCGCAATCGCACTCCCGGCGAACAGCGTGGCGGCGGCGAGGATCAACAGCTTCATGGCGCAATCTCCGCTTCGGGGGTGACGACCAACAGCAACAACGCGCCGACACCCAAGATCGCGACTCCGGCGAGCGCCCCCCATCCGGTATAGGCGAGGCTCGACCATAGCAGATATGCCGTGGTCGCGCAGAAGATTGCGGGCAGAACGGGATAGAGCGGTACGCGGAACGGACGGGGCGTATCCGGTTCGCGCCGCCGCAGCACGAACAGCGAAAGCCCGGCAAGCAGCAGGAACAGCCAAAAGACGGGCGCGGTATATTCGACCGCAACCCGGAA
Organism: Sphingomonas sp.; assembly: GCA_051858935.1. Lineage (GTDB taxonomy): Bacteria > Pseudomonadota > Alphaproteobacteria > Sphingomonadales > Sphingomonadaceae > Sphingomonas. The sequence continues at coordinate 3,187 of JBHYGP010000229.1, read as the reverse complement.
CCCGTCGCGCGCAAATCCGCCCAGCGCGACCAGCAGCAGCGCAACCCCGCCTTGCGCGATCAGCCCGTTGCCCGGCGTGTCGCGGCGCTGGTCCCACTGGCCGAGCCAGCGCAGCGGTCGCACCCGCTGGCCCAAGGCGCAGGCGGTTCTCCCACCGACGATCGCGGTCGCATTGGCACTGGTCAGTGCCGCCACCGCCACCGCCGCGCTGATCGCCGCCGCACCCGCCGGGCCGAACGCGCGGTGCATGACCTCGGCCGCTACCGCATCATTGCCGGCCATTCCCGCCATTCCCAGTCCGTTGAGCAACGCCAGATTGACCAGCACATAGAGCGCGGTGACCAGTGCGAGCGCTGCACACAGGATCGCGGCGATCCGGCGCGGCGGGTCCTTCATTTCCGCCGAGACATAGACCGCCTCGCTCCACCCGCCATAGGACAGCAGGACGAACACCATCACCAGCCCCAGCGCCCCGCCGCCCGGTGCCGCCGGAACCGCATCGGGCGGCGCGAGCGAGAAGCCCGCGACGATGATCGCGACCAGCCCGATCACCTCCGTCAGCGTCAGCCAGCGCTGCGCCTGCGTCCCCCAGCGTACCCCCAGCCAGTTGATCGCGCTCACCGCGACCACCGCGATCCCCGCCCAGATCGCCGGACCCGCCGGGCCGAGCGGCACCAGCACCTGCAGATAATCGCCGACGATGAACGACAGCAATGCCAGCGACCCGGTCTGGATCACCGCCAGACGCGCCCAGGCGTACAGAAACGCGACCCGCTGTCCGAACGCCCGCCCGATGAAATGGTAATCGCCCCCGACATGCGGCCACGCCGCCGCCATCTCGGCATAGCAAAGCGCGCCGATGATCGAGAGCACGCCCCCCGCCACCCAGGCGAGGATCATCGTCGTCGCGTCGCCCGCCACCCCCGCGACCAGCGCGGGCGTGCGAAAGATGCCCGCGCCGATCACGATCCCGACGGTCAGCGCGAACACGTCGCTCGCGCGCAGGGTGCGGCGCACCGTCATATGATCAGCTTCACCAACGCTTCCAGATAGGCGGCGAACGCCTTGCGCCCGGCCGGGGTCATGCGCGCCCGGGTCAGCGGCTTGCGCCCCGAAAAGCTCTTGTCGATCGCGATATACCCCGCCTCCTCCAGCTTGCGCAGATGCACCGACAAATTGCCCTGCGTCGCCTGGAGCAGCGCCTTCAGCTCGTTGAAATCCGCGACTTCGGCATCGGCAAGATAGGCCATGATCCCCAGCCGCATGCGGCCGTGGATCACGTCGTCAATCTGTCCGATGTCGAAATCCTTCATCGCGGTCAGCTATTCGCCGCGCTGCGCATCAGGATCCAGCCGGGAAGCGCCATCAGCAGCAGCAATGCGGCACCGATCAGCAGGATGAACAGCTCCATCCGCTCGATCGTCAGCGCCCCCAGCATCGCGGCCGCGAACCATCCGATCGACACCAGCCCCAGCCAGCGGCGACGGCGGATCGCGAACGCAACATACCAGACCGCGCCCTGCACCACCGCGACCATCAACGGGTGGAACAGGAAGATGCCCATGTCCTGAAAACGCCAGGCGAGATAACCGAAGATAACGGCGGTGGTCATCGCCGCCAGTCCCGAACTGCCGAACGCGGCATTGAGCGCGCGGGTCGACATTCCGTGGGGCACAGCGTCGCGATTGCGCCGGGACAGCCAGATGATCAGGCCGATAAAGACGACCGAGGGCAGGATTCCGGCGGTCAGATGCACCGCCGCCGGTGCCTGCCAGCCGCTGATATAAATCCCCCACTGCGCGATGCACTGGATGCCATAGCATAATCCGCCGGCCAGCAGCGCCTGTCCGAGCGACGCCTGCACCGCGCCGCCGTCGCTCACCAGCGCGCGGACGAAGGCAAGGTCGTCGCGCGCGCTCTGGGCCGGATCGGTCATGCGGTCTGCACCTCCATCGATTGTGACCGGGCGGCGCGGGAATAGGCGCGGCCGTTGAGCCAGCGACCCAGAAAGCTGCGCCGCACCAGAAGGTGATAGCTGGCGAACAGGATAAGGGAAGCGCCCGCGATCACCATGGCGAACTTGACCAGTGCCGGGGCCGCGACCGGATAGACCAGCACCTGCAACGCCATCACTACCGGCAGGTGGACCAGATAGATCCAGTAGGACGAGTCGGCGACATAGCGGACCCAGCGCCGCTCCGCGTCGAGGAAGCGCAATGCCGCGCCGAGCAGGCCGAGCGTCCAGCACCAGCTTGCGATCATATAGGCGGCGGCGAGCAGCGGGCGGCTGGCAGAGGCGAGGAAGGCTGACCCGGAAATCTGGACCAGCAGTCCGCCCGTGATCACCACCGCACCGATCAGGTGCAGCGGCCAGCGCGCGGCGATGGTGCCGAGCAGAGCGGGCTGGCGATGCAGCATCCATCCGGCGAAGAATGCGGTGGCATAGGCCGCGCTCGCCCCGGCATTGGGGATCAGGCCGACATCGGGGGTCGGAATGCCCATCGCCGGCATCCAGCCGGGAAGCCCCGCCAGCACAAGGAACCCTGGCACCGCGAGCAGCACCGACGCTGCGCCATAACGGATCGCGCCGGCCAGCAGCGGATCGGCGATCCGTGCCGCGATCTGCCCCTTCCGGTCGATCACCCGCGCAGCCCCGCGCAGCGCAAGTGCGGCGAGGTAGAAGAGCGTCAGGACGTATAGAAACCAGAGATGGGTCAGCGGAAAGGTCGCGGCCGTCAGCGGCGGGGGCGGGGGCTGATTGGTCGGCAACGCGCCGCCGTTCATCACTGCGGCACCCCAGACAAAGGTCGCGATGATCCCTGCGAGCGCCAGCGGCCAAAAGGCGAACAGCGGCGCGACAATCCGCTTGGCGCGGTCGCCGATGAAGCCGCCCGTGCCGCGCTTCTCGATCAGCATCCGGCCAAAGAATCCGGCGATCACGAAGAACAAGGTCATCCTGAACATGTGCGACACGGTCGCGAAATTGCCGATCAGCGGGTCGGCCGCATCGCGCACCACCCAGAATTGCGGGCCGGGAAGGAAGCTCAGGCTGGCGTGAAATGCGACGCCAAGCAGCAACGCGCCGCCACGTACCGCATCGAGCGCGTGCAGCCGCACGGATTGGGGGTCGGTCTGGCTCATCGGATTCCTCCTGTTCGAATCGATGACGGCTTCGATACTCGAAAAC
>JBHYGP010000228.1:0-4102 GCA_051858935.1 Sphingomonas sp. | reverse complement strand
GTTGCGATACGCCGCGACCAGCGCGTTGCGCAGCAGGCAGGCGATGGTCATCGGCCCGACCCCGCCCGGCACCGGGGTGATCGCGCCCGCGACCGATGCCGCGCTGTCGAATTCGACATCGCCGACCAATGCGCCCTCGACGCGGTTGATGCCGACATCGATCACCGTCGCGCCGGGCTTGAGCCACTCGCCCTTGACGAAGCCAGCCCGACCGACGGCCGCCACGACGATGTCGGCGCGGCTGACATGATGGGCGAGGTCGCGGGTGCGCGAATGGGCGAGGGTGACGGTGCAGTTCGCCGCAGTCAGCAGCGCCGCCATCGGCTTGCCGACCAGGATCGACCGCCCGATCACGATCGCGTCGAGCCCCGACAAATCGCCGATCTGGTCCTGCAACAGCATCAGGCTGCCCAGCGGCGTGCACGGCACCAGCCCGTCGATGCCGAGCGCGAGCCGACCCGCGCTGACCGGGGTCAGCCCGTCGACATCCTTGTTCGGATCGATTGCTGCAACCACCGCCTGCTCGTCGAGATGGCGGGGCAGGGGCAGCTGGACGAGGATACCATCGACCGCCGCATCGGCGTTCAACTGGCGCACCAGCGCGATCAGCGTATCCTGACTCGTATCGGCGGGCAGGCGGTGTTCGAAGCTCGCCATGTTGGCGGCGACCGTCGCCTTGCCCTTGCTGCGCACATAGACGGCGGAGGCGGGGTCGTCGCCGACCAGCACCACGGCGAGCCCCGCCTTGCGGCCCGCGCGCCCTTCGAACTCGGCCGCAGCCTCGCCCACCCGGGCACGCAGGTTTGCGGCGAAGGCCTTACCGTCGATGATCTCAGCGCTCATGCCCCGCCCCATAGAGCGATGCGGCGATTCCCGCCAGCGTCTTGGGATCGCCGGCGATCGACAGGCGCTTCACCCGCGCGGTGTCGCCCGCGATCAGCATTACGTCGCGCTTGGGCACGCCGAACGCCTTGGCGACCAGTTCGATCAGCGCCGCATTGGCCGCGCCCTCGACCGGCGGCGCGGCAATCCGCGCGGCGAAATGCTCGGGCGTTCCGGGCAGCAACACGCTGTTCGACGCGCGCGGCGTCGCGCGTACCGCGATGATCAGACCCGGCGAGGCTTCCCGCCAGGGCCGGGTCACATCGACGGGCTGGCGAGCGCGACCGCGAGGTTGGGGATCACCGCATAATTGACGATCGCGATCAGGATCAGCACCACGAACGGCGCGAAATCCATCGGCCCGGTGTCGGGCAGGATGCGGCGGATCGGGCGATAGATCGGCTCGGTCAGCGTGTTCAGCCCGCGCCACAGCGAGCTGACGAAATCATTATAGGTGTTGATCACGTTGAACGAGATCAGGATCGACAGCACCGCCTGAATGACGATGATCCACCACAGCACGTTGAGCAGGATCTGCACGATCCCGAAGAGCATATTCAGAAACGGGTCCAATCGGGCCTCCGAAGTTTTTGCGCTTCTACAGGAAAGCGGCGCGTATCGGCAACTGTGTTGGCTATATAAGACGGCTTAGCGGTGAACCAAGGTGCCCGCGCCCTGCGTGGTGAAGATTTCGAGCAGCATCGCATGCGGGATGCGTCCGTCGAGGATGACCGCCGCATCCACCCCGGCATCGACCGCAGCGACGCAGGTCTCGACCTTGGGGATCATCCCCCCGCTGATTGTGCCATCGGCCTTCAGCGCCATGATCCGGCCGGGGTCGAGGTCGGTCAGCAGCTGCTTGTCCTTGTCGAGTACGCCGGGGACATCGGTCAGCAGGAAAAAGCGAGCGGCGCCAAGCGCGCCAGCGATGGCTCCCGCCATCGTGTCGGCGTTGATGTTATAGGTATGGCCGTCCGCGCCCAGCGCGATCGGTGCGATCACCGGGATGAAGCCCTGATCGCTCAGCGTGGTCAGCACCGATGCATCGACCGCAACCGGCTCGCCGACAAAGCCCAGATCGACATGGCGTTCGATGCCCTGCAGCGGATCGGCGGAATCGCGCTGGACCTTGCGCGCGGTGACGAGGCCTGAATCCTTGCCCGAAATGCCCAGCGCCTTGCCGCCCGCCGCGCCGATCCAGCTGACGATTTCCTTGTTGATCGATCCGGCCAGCACCATTTCCGCGATGCGCGCGGTTTCCGCGTCGGTGACGCGAAGCCCGCCGACAAACTGCGATTCGACGCCAAGCCGCTTGAGCATCGACCCGATCTGCGGCCCGCCGCCATGCACGACGACCGGATTGATGCCGACTGCTTTCAGCAGCACCACATCCTCGGCAAAGTCGCGCGCCAGCTCGGGGTCGCCCATCGCATGGCCGCCATATTTCACGACGAACGTCTTGCCCTTGTAACGCTGCATATAGGGCAGCGCGTCGGTCAGCGTCTCGGCCTTGGCCAGCATTGCGGGGTCGGGTGCGTGATCGGTCATGTCGCGCCCTTAGCGGGAGTTGGCCGATCGTGAAAGCATGGGTCGCTTGACTCAATTCGATAATTAGCTAAATAACGAATCATGAGCATGGTCTTCAAGGCATTGTCCGACCCCACCCGCCGCCGTGTGCTGCAACTGCTGCGCAAGGGGCCGATGAGCGCGGGCGATCTGAGCGATCAGTTCGACGTGTCGAAACCGACCATGTCGGCGCATTTCGCAGTGCTCAAGGATGCCGACCTGGTCCACGCCGAAAAGGCGGGCAAGTCGGTGATCTATCACCTCAAGCTTTCGGTGCTCGAAGAGGCGCTGCTGGGCTTTGTCGATTCATTCGGGGGCAGCGGATCGACCGCACCCGGCAAGGAGAATGCGTGATGAACAGCGAAACCAAGGTCAGCCTCGCCTGGGGCGTCGGCATCGTCGTGCTCGCGCTGGGCCTCAATTCGGCGCGCAGTGCGGGCCAGATCGATCATGATACGGTGACGCGCATCGTGCTGGGTGCCACGGGTCTGATGGTCGCCTGGTTCGGCAACATGATGCCCAAGCGCTTCGTGCCGAGCGAACTGGCGCGCAAGGTGCATCGCGTCGGCGGTTGGTCGCTGGTGATCAGCGGGCTGATCTATGCCGGGGCCTTCGCAGTGCTGCCGATCCAGACGGCGGTGTTCGTCGGCGGCGGGGCGGTCGTTGCCGGGCTCGCGCTGACCATCGGCTATTGCCAGTCGGTGCGGACCAAGGCGCGGGCGTGACCCTGTTATCCTCCCCCGCCAGGGGGAGGTGGCACGCGCAGCGTGACGGAGGGGGAGGAACCGATGAACAAGAGGCGATAGGACACAGCCGTCCTCCCCCTCCGTCGCTTTCAGCGACACCTCCCCCTGGCGGGGGAGGATTTCTCAGAAATCACGCCCGGTCCAGCCGCCGCCCGAGTGCGACGAAAGCATAGATCAGCACCGGCACCAGCAGCGCCGACAGCACGATCTTCGAAATCAGCTGGCCGACCAGCAGCGGGCCGATCGGGAATTCGCCGTAAAAGGCGAGGGTGATGAAGATCAGCGTGTCGACGATCTGGCTGAGAATGCCCGCAACGCCGGCGCGCAGCCACAGCATCTTGCTGCCCTCGCCGCCCCGCATCGCGCTGAAGATGGTGACGTTCAGCGTCTGCGACACGCCATAAGCGACGATCCCCGCGCCCCAGATGCGCCACGTGGTCCCCAGGATCAGCTGGATCGCGTCGCGATATTCCGGCCCCATCTTGGGCGAAGCGGGCAGTGCCCAGACCAGCCAGGACAGCAGCATCGAGGCGAGCAGCGGGATGAAGCCGAAGCGCACCAGCTGGTTTGCAGTCACCCGCCCGTGCAGCTCGGCAATCGCGCTCGACACCGCGACCAGCAGCAGAAAGGCGAAGATACCTGCCTCCACCGCCAGCGGCCCCAGCGCTACCTGCTTGTTACCCAGCACGCCCGCAATGCAGACCATGCCGCCGTAAAAGATCGAAAGGACGAAGAGCGAGCGCGTCAGCGGAGCCGGTGTGGTCATTGCGCTGCGTAACGCGGTTTCACGCGATACGGAAGCACCCAGGGTTTGTTTCAGCAAAGCTGAAACGGCGGCGGCACCGGCCCGCTCCCCCACCCGGCCACCCAGCGGTAGCATCATATGGGTGGCCGGGTGGGGGAGTGGG
>JBHYGP010000227.1:0-4103 GCA_051858935.1 Sphingomonas sp. | reverse complement strand
CAGTTCGCGTCCTCGCCGGCGATGGCGGTCTTCACCAGCGGCGAATTGGCGATGCTGAGCGCGATGCGGTGGGCGCTGGCGTCGCTTTCGGCGCCTTCGACATCGATGCGGATGAACTTCGACGCGCCCTCGCCGTCGCGGACGACGAGATGGGCGAGCTGGAGGCAGAGGTCGGCGAGCGCGGCGCGGAAGGCGTCGGCGCCGTCGCTGTCGTCATCGCTGAGCGGCGCGTTGCCGGCTGCGCCGGTGGCGAAGGCGAGGACGGTGTCGCTGGTCGAGGTGTCGCTGTCGACGGTGATGCAGGAGAAGCTTTTGCGGTTGGCGTCGGACAAAGCGCGCTGGAGGAAGGCGGAATCGACTGCGGCATCGGTGAAGACATAACCGAGCATCGTCGCCATGTCGGGGGCGATCATGCCGCTGCCCTTGATGATGCCGACGAGGTTGACCGTGCGACCATCGACGATGGCGGAGGTCATCGCGCCCTTGGCGAAGGTGTCGGTGGTGCCGATGGTGTTCGCGGCATCCTCCCAGCCGCACGGTTCGGCGGCGAAGGCGGCGTCGAGGCCGGCCTCAGCCTTGTCGATTGGCAGCGGGACGCCGATCACGCCGGTTGAGGACACGAACACGTCCGACGGCTGGCAGCCCAGATGCCCGGCGACGCGCGCGGCAATGGCTTCCACCGCAGCGCGACCGCGATTGCCGGTGAAGGCGTTGCTGTTCCCGGCATTGACCACCAGTGCGCGTGCGCGGCCGAGCGGCAGTGCGTCGCGGCACCATTCGACTTCGGGCGATGGGCATTTGCTGGTCGTCGTGACGCCGGCGACCGCCGTCCCCTCATCCAGCGTGACGAAGGTGAGGTCGCAACGGTCCCATTGCTTGTAGCGCGCGCGGGCGACGCGGAGCGTGACTCCCGGGATGGCGGGCAGGGCAGGGAAGGCGGCGGGGGCGAGGGGCGAACGGTCCATGATCGCGACCTAGCCCCGCGTTGCGCGTGGATCAAAGCGATTCGCGCATGCGTGCCAGGCATGATGCCATTTGTAGAGCATTGATCTAGAGCATTAATCCATTTCTTCTTGACGCAGGCGAAACGAGGCGCTTGGCTGTCCTTCGACAGGGCGTAGAGGGAGACGGAAAATGAACAAGTTGAGCTGGATCGGCGGACTGGTCGTCGCGGGCGCGGCATTCGTCGCGGTGCCGGAGGCTAAGGCGAATACGCAGCGTAGTTGCGCGGTGGACAGTGTCGCAGTGATCGACGCGCGGATGCACATCAAATGTGCGCCCGTTCCCGGCGTCGGTCACAGCTATGCGATCTATTATTTCGCGATGAACCTGAGCGAAGGTCCCGCCAAGGTGCAGAGCCTGATCGCACTCGCCATCGCCGCCAAGCAGGCGCGCAAGCCGATGGTGCTGTGGTTCGACATGGAGGATTACAAGAGCGTGCCGGGGTGTGCGGGGAGTAATTGCCGGCGGTTGCGTGGGGCGGCGATGGAGTAGCTCCCTAATCCTCCCCCGCCAGGGGGAGGTGTCAGCGTAGCTGACGGAGGGGAAGGAAGGGGATCGGATTGAGCCGGGGCCGCACAGCCGTCCTCCCCCTCCGTCGCCTTCGGCGCCACCTCCCCCTGGCGGGGGAGGATCGCATTTTCTACCCCAGCGCCCCCGCTGCGCTGAGCACCGCGCGGACGCTGGCGGTGGCGACGTCTTCGTCGATGCCGACGCCCCAGACGGTCTGGCCGTCGGCGGTGCGACATTCGACATAGGCGGCGGCCTGCGCGGTCGAGCCATGGCCGATCGCGTGTTCGGCATAGTCGGCGATGTCGAGATCGACCCCGAACCCCTCGCGGATCGCGGCGACGACGCTGGAGATCAGGCCGTTGCCACGCCCGCTGACCGATCGGGACACGCCATCCACTTCGATCGCGCCAGCGAAGATGCGTTCGCCGTTGGACGTGCGGGTTTCGTCATAGGCGCCCAGCGTGAAGCGCTGGGGCGTGGCGAGGCGATAGGCGGTCTGGAAGGTCGCCCAGATGTCCTGTGCGTTGAGCTCGCGGCTGGTTTCGTCGGCCATGCGTTGGACATGGCGGCTGAAATCGGCCTGGAGGCGCTTGGGGAGCTTCAGCCCCTTGTCCTGTTCAAGCACCCAGGCGACGCCGCCCTTGCCGCTTTGCGAGTTGACGCGGATCACCGCTTCATAGCTGCGGCCGAGATCGGCGGGGTCGATCGGGAGATAGGGGACTTCCCACAGATCGTCGTTGCGCGTTTCCTGCGCGGCGAAGCCCTTTTTGATCGCGTCCTGATGACTGCCCGAAAAGGCGGTAAAGACAAGGTCGCCGGCATAGGGCGTGCGCGGATGCACCGGGATGTTGGTGCAGTACTCGACGGTCTTCACGACCTCGTCGATGTCGTCGAAGGCGAGCTTCGGATCGACGCCCTGCGTGTACAGGTTCATCGCAACGGTCACGAGGTCGCAATTGCCGGTGCGCTCGCCATTGCCGAGCAGGCAGCCCTCGACCCGATCGGCACCCGCCATCAGGCCAAGCTCCGCCGCCGCGACGCCGGTGCCGCGATCGTTATGCGTGTGCAGCGAGATGACGACGCTGTCGCGATTGGGGATGTGGCGGCAGAAATACTCGATCTGGTCGGCATAGATGTTCGGCGTCGCCGCCTCGACCGTCGCGGGCAGGTTGAGGATCAGCGGGCGTTCGGGCGTGGGTTGCAGCACCTCCATCACCGCCGCGCACACCTCGACCGAGAAATCGAGCTCGGCGGTCGAGAAGGTTTCGGGCGAATATTGGAAATGCCAGTCGGTGTCGGGCTGGGCCGCAGCACCGTCGCGCAGCATGCGGGCGGCGTCGATGGCGATGCCCTTTACCTGCGCGCGGTCCATGCCGAACACGATGCGCCGCCATGCCGGGCTGACCGCGTTATAGACATGGACGATCGCCTGTTTCGCGCCGCGCAGGCTTTCGAAGCTGGTTTCGATCAGGTCGCGGCGCGCTTGGGTCAGAACCTGAACCGTCACGTCGTCGGGGATGCGCCCGTCGCGAACGAGGCCGGAGATGAAGTCGAATTCGGTCGCGCCGGCGCTGGGGAAGCCGACCTCGATCTCCTTGATCCCGACGCGGCAGACAAGCTCGAAGAAGCGGGTCTTTTTCTCCGCATCCATCGGGTCGATCAGCGCCTGATTGCCGTCGCGCAGGTCGGTGGAGAGCCAGCGCGGCGCTTTGGTGATCGTGCGGCTCGGCCATTGGCGATCGGGCAGATCGACCTGGGGGAAGGGGCGGTATTTGACGCTGGGGTCGCGCAACATGGGGGCTTCTCGCTTCGAAACGGACGGTCGGGGGAGGGGTTGCTCTGCCCTTAGGCCGTGTGCGCAGGGCATGCCCGCGCGAATCCACGCCCTAAGGGCGGATAAGTCGAAGCAGGGGAAGGTTGGCACCGTGCAACATTATGCGGGCCGCTTAGCCCGGGCGCGCAACAAATGTCCAGTACGGATTCTTACGGTCGGCCACCGCCCTGGCAATATCATTCTATAAAGATTTGAGCGGCATAGGATGAGCCGGGGGCCGGACAGGACGAAAAAATGCTTCAAATCATGTACATCAGCAGCGCCGCAAATATTGCCCCGATCGACGTCGCGCAGATCCTGACGGTGTCGCGGCGCAACAATGCGCGCGATGCCGTCACCGGCTTTCTCTACGCCGACGGTCGGCGGTTCCTGCAGGTACTGGAAGGACCGGCCGAGGCGGTCGAGAGCGCCTTTACCCGGATCAGCAGCGATGATCGCCACCGGGCGGTGGTGACGCTGTCTCGGCGTGAGATCGAAGCGCGCGAGTTTGGCGATTGGGCGATGGCGCACCGCATGCCGGGCGGCGACTCCGATGCGCTGATGGCGCAGATCGGCGAGCGGCTGGAGGCCGCGTCGCCGAATGTTCGCGCCACCTTTGAAGGCTTTGCAAAGATCCGGCGCGCGGCCTGAAGACTTACTTCTGGAATGCGGCGGCGATTTCCAGCTTCACTTCGTCGCTGACCAGCGGGACGGCATAGCCAAGGCCGAAGTCGCTGCGCTTGATCGTGGTCGTTGCGTCGAAACCGATCGTGCGCTT
>JBHYGP010000226.1:0-4108 GCA_051858935.1 Sphingomonas sp. | reverse complement strand
CGCGGAAGTGTCGGCACTGCTCGGCCGCATTCCCTCGGCGGTGGGCTATCAGCCGACCCTGTCGACCGACATGGGCGCGCTGCAGGAGCGCATCACCTCGACCAACAAGGGTTCGATCACCTCGGTTCAGGCCGTGTACGTGCCCGCGGACGATTTGACCGACCCGGCACCTGCAACCTCGTTCGCTCACTTGGACGCGACCACGGTTCTCAACCGTGCGATCTCGGAACTCGGCATCTATCCGGCGGTGGATCCGCTCGATTCGACCAGCCGCGTGCTCGAGCCGCGCGTCGTCGGCCAGGAGCATTACGAGACGGCCCGCGCCGTCCAGTCGATCCTTCAGAAGTACAAGTCGCTTCAGGACATCATCGCGATCCTGGGCATGGACGAACTGTCGGAAGAGGATAAGCTGACCGTCAGCCGCGCACGCAAGATCCAGCGCTTCCTCAGCCAGCCGTTCCACGTCGCCGAAGTCTTCACCGGCATCGACGGCAAGTTCGTGCAGCTGGAAGACACGATCAAGTCGTTCAAGGCGGTCGTGAACGGCGAGTACGACCACCTGCCCGAATCGGCCTTCTACATGGTCGGCGGCATCGACGACGTCGTCGCCAAGGCCGCCAAGATGGCCGCGGAGGCGTAAGCCCTCTTAAGCCCCTCCCCTTCAGGGGAGGGGTTTGGGCTGGGGCAGTAATCACAGGGGCCGGGTGCGCGTTGATACGCCCCACCCCAACCCCTCCCCTGAAGGGGAGGGGCTAGGAAGAAGAACATGCTGCACTTCGAACTCGTGACCCCCGAAAAGCTGCTCCGCTCGGAGGACGTCCATATGGTCGTCGTTCCCGGCACCGAGGGCGATTTCGGCGTGCTGGAGGGCCATGCGCCCTTCATGTCGACGATCCGCGACGGCAATATCGAAATCTATCGCACCGCCGCCAACCAGTCGCCGGAACTGATCCGCGTCGAGGGCGGCTTTGCCGAGGTCAATGAAAAGGGCCTGACGGTCCTCGCCGAAAAGGCGGGCTGACACTCGTCATGTGCTCCTGCGAAGGCAGGAGCCCAGAGTTGCGAAGGGAATCGCTCAGTAACCCTAGGCTCCTGCCTTCGCAGGAGCACGGGCAATACAAAGGCCGCTGGGACAACCCTGCGGCCTTTTCTGTTTTCGATCCTCCCCCTTCCGGCCAGGATTGTCCAAGGTCTTACCCCCGCTGATATTCCATCGCGCTCATCCAGCCCTTTGCCGATCCGCGCTCGACCTTCAGCGCGTCGCCGGTGCGGGTGAAGCGCAGCCGTGCAGTGCCCGCCTTCGTCGGCATCTCGAAGGTTACGCTCTGGGCGTCGCGCGCAACTTCGGTGAACCGGCTTGGGGGGATCGACGGAAGGGTGATGTCCAGCACCGCCTTCTCTCCCATGGCATCGAATGCCAGCTCCGCCTTCGCACCCTGCATCGCGGCGCTCGTTCCCTCCTCGCTGCACGAAACACCCTGCTTGGTCGGGTCGCACTTCATCTCCAGCCCGTTGCCGCGCCATGTGCCACCCAGCCAGTCGAGATGGCGGTTCGTCACGGCCGCATCGGCGGTAGCCGACGCGGGTGCGGTGGCCAGCCCGGCCGGCGCGGCGAGCATCGTGAACAGCGAAACGAGGAAGGTGAGCATGTGGAAACCCCTGTGATCGAATGTCACAGCCGCCCTCGCACCCCCGCTCCCCGTCGGCCACGGTCAGGATCGGTCACGGCACCCGGTTGAGGGTCCAGCGCATCGCCTTGCTGCCATCGGCGAGCGAGATTTCGGCGGTCAGCGTGTCGCCCGTCACACGATAGTGGATGCGCTGCGGGTAGTCATGCGCCGGGTTGACGAAGGTCACCCCCTCCCCGCCGGCTACCGCACGGAATGCCACCGGCGGCTTGCCCCCCGGCTGGGGCAGATACACCGCCGTGTCGCCATCCATCGCGATCCGCAGAAATTCGAACGCGACGGTCTTGCCGCCCTTCACCGTCTGCGACGTGCCGAGCATCGTCCCCCCGGCCGCTTTCTGCCAGTCCTCACAGGTCTGACCGCGCGGGCCGTCGGCGCTGCACCATCGTCCCGACAGCCATTCGGGCAGCCCGACGCCTCCGTCCGATCCCGTCGCGGTCAGCGGCATCGCCAACACAGCCAGCGCCAATGTCACCCGGATCATCCCAGTCTCCCCATATTGCCCCCGCCACGATAGCCACGCGGCAACCGGCTGGCTTGAACCGATGCGACATGCCAGGCCCTTGCAATGGACTATCGCGAGACCCCGCCCCCGCCCAGCCTCGACGGCTTCGTCGCCGCGATCTGGACGCTCGACGTCGGCGGCGCGTCCGGCGAATGGGTCGGGCATGAGGCGGTGCCCGATGGCTGTATCGAGCTGATCCGGCGCCATTCCGGGCGGTCGATATGGCGCACCGAGCAACCGTCGCTGTTCGTCACCGGCCTCGCGCTGCGCCCGGCCGCGCTGCGGTTTGGCGGCGACGCGCGCTTTACCGGCATCCGCCTGTGGCCCTGGGGCTGGCACGCGCTAGGCGGAGATCGCTGTGCCGCCTTTGCCGATGGCTGGCGTGCGGTGGCGGAGGATAGCCCGCTCGCCGCGTTCCTGCCGGACGACGGCGCGTGCCTTCCCGAACTGATCGGGGCACTTTCCGGGCGCGTGCGGTGCCCGATCGACGCGATCCGCCACGTCGACAGCATCGGCGCACTGGCACAGGACATCGGGCTCGCGCCCCGCCAGCTCCAACGCATCTTCGCACGCGAAACCGGCATGCCGCCGCGCAGCTATCTGCGCCTCCTGCGCTTCCGTGAGGCGGTGGCGGGGGTGCAGGAAGCCGAATCGGCGCTCGCCGACACGGCCGCCGCATCGGGCTATGCCGATCAGGCGCATATGACCCGCGAGTTCCGTGCACTGGGCGGAATCTCCCCCGGCACCGCCCGTCATCGCGCCGCTGGCCCGTTCGTTCCCCCGCGTGAGGAAGCGTCGGATGGTTAGGAACTTGTCAAACCTTGGCGGCTATCCCTGACCCCGCATCTTGTTACGGGGAGTTGGTGTGAGCGCATTTGGACGTCGCAGCGGACCGGGAGCTGGGCCGGGACGGCCTGCCTTCGGCGTTGCCCGCCCGATGCAGGGCGGCGGCGCATCGCGTCCAGCCGAGCCGCTGGGCGGTGAGCAATTCCCGCCGCTCCACGACGTGCCCCTTCCCGGTGCCTCGCAGTTGCCGCCCGAGCCCGCCGCTGGCGGCACGATGGGCGCGCAATCGACCAGCGAGGCGATGCAGCGCCTGGCCGATCGTCAGGCCGCAACCGGCGATCAGGGCAGTTCGCGCGTCGAGGGGTTCGAAGCCTCGATCCACCGCATCAAGGAACAGGTGCTCCCGCGCCTGCTCGAACGCGTCGATCCTGAAGCTGCGGCGACCCTGTCCAAGGACGAACTGGCCGAGGAATTCCGCCCGATCATCGGCGAGGTGCTCGCCGAGCTCAAGCTGACGCTCAACCGCCGCGAGCAGTTCGCGCTCGAAAAGGTGCTGGTCGACGAGTTGCTCGGCCTCGGCCCGCTCGAGGAATTGCTGTCCGACAGCCAGATCAGCGACATCATGGTCAACGGTCCCGAGCAGACCTTTGTCGAGCGCAAGGGCAAGCTCGAACTCGCCAACATCCAGTTCCGCGACGAGGAGCATCTGTTCCAGATCGCGCAGCGCATCTGCAACTCGGTCGGCCGCCGCGTCGATCAGACCACCCCGCTCGCCGACGCGCGCCTCAAGGACGGCAGCCGCGTCAACGTCATCGTACCGCCGCTGTCGTTGCGCGGCACCGCGATCTCGATCCGTAAATTCTCCGACAAGCCGATCACGCTCGACATGATGGCGGGCTTTGGCTCGATGTCGACCAAGATGGCGACGATGCTCAAGATCGCCGGCGCCTGCCGCTTCAACATCGTCATTTCGGGCGGTACCGGCTCGGGCAAGACGACGATGCTCAACGCCCTGTCGAAGATGATCGACCCCGGCGAGCGCGTGCTGACGATCGAGGACGCGGCGGAGCTTCGACTGCAACAGCCGCACTGGCTTCCGCTCGAAACCCGCCCGCCGAACCTGGAGGGT
>JBHYGP010000225.1:0-4134 GCA_051858935.1 Sphingomonas sp. | reverse complement strand
GTGACCCCCGCCCCCACGCTCGCCAACGGCCTGCCCGGCGCGACCGGATTCGTGCCGAACAATGTCGATGGCGACCGCGTCAGCGGGACGATCGGGCGCTATTATGACGTGACGCTACGCAATACCGGTGTGGTCACGCTCAACTCGGCCGTCACGATCGACCGGTTCACGATCAACGGCGCGACGTCGCAGCTGACCATTGCCAGCGGCGCGTCTTTGACCAGCCTGATGGAGATCCGCCAGAATACCGGCACGATCCTCAACAACGGCACGCTGGCATCGTCGGGCGACTATCTCATGCTGTCGGGCCTGCTCACGGGGTCGGGTCAGGTCAACGCACCCTTCACCACCAGCGTGCTGGGCAGCTTCGCGCCGGGGACGATTGGCACCACCGGCACGATGACCTTCAACGGCGGGCTCGTGATGTCGTCGGGATCAGGCTATCTGGTCGATCTGGGTGCGAACGGCACGTCCGACCGGATCGTCGTCGCGGGGGCCGGCAATCAGGCCAATCTGGGCGGCAGCCTTCAGATCGGCTATTCGGCGGCGACGCTGCGTGCCGGCAACAGCTACACCATCCTGACCGCCACCGGCGGCGTGGTCGGCACGTTTAACACCCCGGCCGCGATCAGCGCGATTCTGACGCCGACCGTGACCTACAACAGCAACTCGGTGGTCCTGAACATCGCCGCGGGCAGCTATTCCAGCGTGGTTCCCGCGTCGAACCTGGTCGGATCGGCCTGGGCGCGCATCCTCGACCAGAATCGTAGCGTGCAGAGCCGATATGACGCGCTCTACGGCCCGCTCGACCTGCAGAATGCGGCGACGATCATCGGCACGCTGGGCAGCTGGGCCCCGGCGGCGGAGACGACTGCGCAGACGCTGGGTATCGCCACCACCGACGCCAACTCGACCTTCATCCGCAACCGCCTGTCGGCGCTCGATCCCGCCAATCTTGGCGGTTCTCTGGCGCACTATGGCCGTCCGGTTCAGGTCGCCGCGCTCAACCTGATGCCGGCCATGGGTGCGGCCCCGGTGCGTAGCGATGCTTCAGCCCCGATGATTCAGGAGGGCGCGCTGCCCGAAACGATGAGCGGCTTCATCTCGGGCGGCTATCTCAACGGCGATGCTTCGGCAATGACCGGCATGGGCGGTCGAGACAGCTATAATGGCTGGTATGTCGGCGCGGGCCTTGAAGCCGCGCTCGGCGATACCAGCCTGATCGGCTTCGCCTTCACCTATACCGACACCGACGGCACCGCATCGTTCGGTGGCCAGTCGGCCAAGGGCGAGGCGGTGCAGGGCACGCTCTATGCCAAGAAGAGCTTCGGCAACGTCACGCTGGACGGTCAGGTCACGGCGGGCGCACTGGGGGTCAAGACGCAGCGTAGCGCGACCTTCCTCGGCACCCCGTATACGCTGCGCGCCAGCGACAGCGCGCTGATCTTCGGGACCGAACTTGGCCTGGGCTTCGACCTTGGCAACGACGCGATCGAGATTTCGCCGCGGATCGCCGGACGCACCACCTGGATCGATTTCGGCAGCGCGCAGGAATCGGGCGGACCGATGGCACTCGACATCGATCGCAACGATTACAAGAGCTATCAGGCACGCGGCGGCCTGACCGTTGCGGGCAAGTCCGACGGGCTGCGTCCCTTCGTCACCGCGACCTATGTCCATGAGTTCAGCGATCGCGCGACCGGGGTCGCCGCCAACCTCGTCGGCGGAATCGGGCCGGGTGCGACCTTCGCGCTCAACGGGCAGGATCGCGACTGGGGCGAAGTGTCGGGCGGCCTGACGTTCCGCACCGGTGCGGTCGATCTGTCGGTGTCCGCCGACACGACGGTCATGCGCTCCGACCTGTCGGCGCAGACCTATCGCGGGTCGATCACCTTCCGCTTCTGATCGCCGCTGATTGACTTGAAATAAGGCCGTCCCCTGCGCGGGGGCGGCCTTTTTCATGCCATCTCCCGCACCTCGGTGTGGAGTCCCCCGTCGACGACATGGAGTTCGTTGAACGAGGGCCGGGTGTCACGCACCCGTTCCGATAGCGTGCCTGCGCCGATCAGTCGCACCGCCCCCGCCGGGGTGGGATGGGTGATGTCGAACGGGTCATGGACATGGCCGGTCAGCACGCCATGCGTGCCAGCCGCCGCAAGCGCCTCCAGCGCTGCGCGGCCCCCCCGGGTGTGCGACGTGCTCCGCGTTCCCGCCTCGACCAGCGGGTGATGACAGGCAACCAGCACCAAATGGCTTTCGGGAGCATCGGCGACATGTGCCAGCGTTCGGCCGAGCGCCCGGCGGCTGACATGGCCCTTCGACCAGTTGAGCCGGAATTGCGCCCGCGCGGTGGTCTTGAGCGGGACGACCGACACGCCGCGCAAGTCGAGCGGGCGCTCGATCATCCGCTCCAGCGCCATGAACCGGTGATAGGGGGTCACGAACCGCGCCCAGAGGTTGAAATAGGGCAGGTCGTGATTGCCGACCTCGACCGTTACCGGGCGTCCCAGGCCTTCCAGCCAGGCCTGTGCCGCAGCGAACTCATGGTGCCGCGCACGCATCGTCAGGTCGCCCGTGACGATCACGGCGTCCGGGCGCTCATCGGCGACGCGCGCGGCGAACCAGTCCAGTGCCGCGCGGTCCTCCGCGCCGAAATGGATATCGCTGACATGGAACAGCCGGGTCATGCCGCTTCCTTTGTCGCCAGAAAGGCCGGGCGCGTGATCCCGCTGCTCGCCGATGTTCCGGCGTCCAGCATCACCGCCTCCCCGTCGAACAGCGCGAGCACCGGGCGGCTGGAGATCGGCTCGACCCGTTCTGCGCATCGCTGGGTCACTGCGCGCGCCGCGACCCAGTCGCCGGTCAGCCAGTTCCAGCCCAACTCAGCGATCGCCCCCCAGTCGCGCGCGTCGATCGCATCGACCCGCAGCCCGTTATCGGTCGGGGCGACGAAGATCGCCTGATAGCGCGACGCCATGCCGGGCACCCCCCGCACGCGGATGCCGCGACCGAAGGTGCGCCGCCACGCATTGCGCACCGCCCCGGCCATCCGCGCAAAACGCCCGGCGCGCGCCGCCTCCCGCGCACGCCCCCAATGCGCCGCAGGACCGAGGATCAGGCCGACAAAGGCGCGATGCGGCCCGGCTTCGACAAAGGGCAACGCCACCCGTCGCGCACCGTGATGCGCGGCATGGACGATCGCCGCCGGGTCGGCGTCGCCGTGCAGCATCTTGGCGAGCATGTTCATCGTGCCGCCGGGCAGGATCAGGAACGCGCCGTTCCAGTCCGCGAGCGCACACAGTGCCGCGTTGATCGTACCGTCGCCCGCGAACAGCACGACGGTATCGACATTGGCGGCGGTCAACGCCGCATCCTTCGGGATCGCCTCGTCGGGAAAGCCGGTGCGCCCGGCCAGTTCCAGACCACGCTCGTCAAATACCGCTTCCAGCGCCGCGCATTTTTCACGCGTTGCGGAGCCCGATTGCGGATTGGTGATGAACCAGAGTCGCTTCATGCCGCGCCAACGCTTGAGAGCCGGAATGTTCCGCATCGCGGATACGAAAAAGGGGCCGCGCAAACGGCCCCTTCCGGTGACGGAACGATCCGATCAGTGCTTACTGATCGGTCGCCTCGTCGCTATCATCGCGCATCGCGTCCTGATCGCGCTGACCCGGCTCGCCCTGCTGCTCGCGGCGCTGCTGGTTCTGCTGCTGGTCGACATTCCGGTTGCCCTGCTGGTTCTGCTGACCGCCGGGATTCTGGTTCGGCTCACGCTCGTTCATGGCACTCTCCTGGGACTGCCCCCGCTCATGACTGCACAACCATCGAGGCGCGCCAAACGCTCCACCGGTTCGTCGCAAATCCAGAATCAAAAAGGCCCGCCAACTCAATGAGCTGGCGGGCCTCTATATGGTGGGCGTGGCAAGGATTGAACTTGCGACCCCTGCGATGTCAACACAGTGCTCTACCACTGAGCTACACGCCCACTCGCCTTGCGGCGAAACTCGGGAAGCGGCGCTTTAGCGAGGGTCGTCCCCCCATGCAAGCGCCGGAATCACTTAGGGGCTGAACTTAATTACAACGGGGTCGAGACGGAGCGGATTTTGGCGCAGGGCGAGGAGCGCGGAGGGAGCG
>JBHYGP010000224.1:10227-12319 GCA_051858935.1 Sphingomonas sp. | reverse complement strand
GGAAGTTATCTCGTCCAAAGCGATAACTCCGCTTTCGACGAGTTGCATAGCCCGGGGCATATCGCTGCCCACTCAGGTATCTATCGCTGCATCAACTGTGGTGACACGATCGCGGCTAACGCAGGAAACCCGCTCCCGCCGCAAAATCATCAGCAGCACGAAACTAGCAAGGGGCCTATTATGTGGAAGCTTCTTGTCTGGGCGTAGGCCCGCCTAACGCTAGCGCCCGCACTTCTGTCGGAGCCACATGGCCCACAGTGCGGGCGCTAGTCCCGCAATGGCATAGGCTTACCGAGACAGGTTTATAGGCGGGGACGGTCGAATCTTGCAGTGTTCGCGGCGGGGTCGTGTGCCGACAGGCGGCGTTTTTTACGAGCCTCTGCCCTGTTACGGCCGTCTTCGCAGCCGCCCCTCCACCACCCGCTGCGCGGGTGGCCCCCTCCCCTGAGACAAGCTCAGGGAAGGAATGATTTGGGACTGACAAACCCGGTTCGCGCGTTAAGTGGGGCGGCAGAGGAGACGGTGATGGCGGGACGCTATTTCGATCAGTGGCAGGTGGGCGACCGGATCGTGCATGAGCTGCGCCGCACGGTGACCGAGACGGATAATCTGCTGATCTCCACCCTCACCCATAATCCCCAGCCGCTGCACCTCGACGCCGAATTTGCCGGGGCGACCGAGTTCGGGCGGATCGTCGTCAACGGCACTTTCACCTTTGCGCTGATGGTCGGGATTTCGGTGGGGGATACGACGCTGGGCACGCTGGTCGCCAATCTTGGCTATGACGAGGTGCGGATGCCGAGCCCGGTGTTCATCGGCGACACGCTGCGCGCCGAGACCGAGGTGGTGGCGTTGCGCCCGTCCAAGTCGCGGCCGGGACAGGGCGTGGTCACCTTTCGCCATGTGATGCTCAACCAGCGCGACGAGACGGTGTGCACGTGCCTGCGCAGCGCGTTGTTGCATGCTAAAGCGGCGGCATGACCCGCTTTACCGTCAACAACCAGCCGGTTTCCTACAAGCTCGACGCGCGCACGCCGTTGCTGTGGGCGCTGCGCGATGCGTCGAACCTGACCGGCACCAAATATGGCTGCGGCACCGGCGAGTGCGGCGCGTGCACGGTGGATATTGACGGGGCGGCGGTGCGATCCTGTCAGGTGACGATCGGCGCGGTCGAGGGGACGTTCGTCACCACGATCGAGGGGCTGTCGGCGGAGGGTAATCATCCGGTGCAGCAGGCGCTGCTCGCCGAGAATGTCGTTCAGTGCGGATATTGTATTCCCGGCATCGTGATGAATGCGGCGGCGTTGCTGCGCAAGAACCGCAATCCTTCGGACGAGGATATCGCGGCGGCGATCACCAATCTGTGCCGCTGCGGCATCTATCCGCGGCTGATCGAAGCGATCGGGCGCGCGGCGCGGGTGGCGCGGGGCGACGAGGAGATCACGATCGATCGCGGCATTCCCGTCGAGACCGGGCAGGAGTAAGAAAGCTTTCAATTGGCTGTCAGTCCAATTCAGAAGCATGTCAGCCGACTCGTTGTAGATCCGCGTTAGTCTGAAGGCCGGCGCATTGTCGGAGAGCGGAGGAAAGCATGAAGAAGTTTATTCTGGCTGCGCTGATCGGCGCGACCATTTTGACCCCCGCTGCGGCAATTGCGCAGGATCGGGGCGGGCGTGAAGGTCGCGGTGGCGGCCAGGCACGTGAGCAACGCCAGCAGCAGCGGCAGGAGGTCCGCGCACAGCGGCAGGAGCAGCGCTCCGAACGCCGTGAACAGCGTCAGGAACGCCCCGCACCGCAGCAGCGACCGCAGTTCCAGCCGCGCCCGCAGGCGCAGCCGCAGCCTGCGCCGCAGGTGCGCGAGCAGCGTCGCGAGTTCCGTCAGGAGCGCCGTGGCGACCAGCGCGATTTCCGGCAGGAGCGTCGCGAGGACCGTCGCGACCTGCGCCGCGGTGAGACCAGCCCGCAGCAATTCCGTCAGGACCGCCGCGAAGATCGCCGCGACTATCGCGGTGATCGCCGCGACGACCGCCGCGATTATCGTCAGGACCAGCGCCGCTATGGCGACTGGCGCGATGCGCGACAGGATCGTCGC
>JBHYGP010000224.1:2291-10207 GCA_051858935.1 Sphingomonas sp. | reverse complement strand
AACTGGAGCCAGTATCGTGCGAGCAACCGGCACGTCTATCGCCTGCCGCGCTATTATGCGCCGCGTGGCTACCATTATGGCTATCGGCGCTTTTCGATCGGCCTGACCATCGGGTCGATGCTGTTCGCGCCGAATTACTGGATCAACGATCCGTTCTACTATCGCCTGCCGCCGGCCTATGGTGGCTATCGCTGGGTGCGCTATTACAATGACGCACTGCTGGTCGATATCCGCACCGGTTATGTCGTCGACGTGATCCACGATATCTTCTGGTAAGCGAACCTCAGGTCACGCAGGGAGGCCCGGCCGGCGACGGTCGGGCCTCTTGCGTTTCGCGGCCCCGGCGGCAAATTGCGCGCCATGAGCATCTTCTCACGATCAAAGACCCCCGCCGGATCGGCCAGCCGCGCGCGCGCTGCCCAAGCCGTGACCGCGCGGGTCGAGGCCAATCCGGCCATGCGCCGCGCCAAGGTCGACGCCGCGCAAATCTATTATCACCCCGATTTCCTGAGCGATGCCGAATGCGATCGACTGATCCGCATGATCGACGCCAATCGCCGTCCGTCTACCCTGTTGTCGCAGTCCGACGACCCCAATTTCCGCACGAGCGAGAGCTGTGACCTCGACCGCTGGTCGCCGGACGTTCAGCCGATCGACGAGCGCATGGCGGTGCTGCTCGGCCTCCCGCCCGAAAATGGCGAGACGATGCAGGGGCAGCGCTATGCGCCGGGGCAGCAGTTCCGCGCGCATTATGACTGGTTCAACGAACAGCAGGAATATTGGCCGGCAATGAAGGCGTCGGGTGGACAGCGCACCTGGACCGCGATGATCTATTTGAACGATGTCGCGGAGGGCGGCGCGACCTGGTTCCCGCAGGCCGGGGTGCGCGTCGCGCCGAAGCGCGGACTGTTGCTCGCCTGGAATAACATGAAGCCCGATGGCTCGCCCAATATCGGTACGCTGCACGAGGGCACGCCGGTGGTGAAGGGCGTGAAGTACATCATCACCAAATGGTTTCGCGAGCATGCCTGGATCAACATGCCGATCAGGACATATTGAGAGCGCAGCAATAATCCTCCCCCGCCAGGGGGAGGTGGCAGCGCACAGCGCTGACGGAGGGGGCGGAAGCACCGCAGCAAGAGGGTCGAGGACACAGCCGTCCTCCCCCTCCGTCGCCTTTGGCGACACCTCCCCCTTGCGGGGGAGGATCAGATTTACAAAATCATGTCGTCGCCGCTGCGCAGTGCGAGAACGCGGCCGATCGTGTCGAACAGTGCGTCCATCGCCACCGGCTTGAACAGCACCTCGTCCGCCCCTGCGGCAAGGCAGCGTTCGCGCAGGTCGACGGCGGTGTCGGCAGTGACCACGATGATCGGCAGTTCGGCCTTGGCATCGCCGCGCGCGCGGATGTGCTCGATCGCCTCGATCCCGTCCATGCCGGGCATGCGCAGATCGACCAGGATCACGTCATACTCACCGGCCTCGATCATGTTGAGACCGGCTTGCGCGTGCTCGGCCTCCGCCATCGTGGCACCGGCGACATTGAGCATGTCGCGCACCACGCGGCGGTTCATCGGATCGTCCTCGATAAAGAGGATGTTCATTGCGCGACCATCCCGAAGGCGGCGGCGGTCAGGGCCGGGGAATTCATAGGCGTGCTATCACCCTAAGCCGCTTGCGATACAAGCGTTGTGCGACTGGATGTCGCACAAATTTCAGTACGTGCCGCCGTGAGCGCGGCGACCAGCGCGGGCCCTTTCACAGGCTTGATGACGATCAGATCGACGCCGGTGTCGCGCAGCCGTTGTTCGGCGTCCGCCTCCGGCTTGCTCCACAGCCCGGCAATGCGCGCGCCATCGGGTGCGGCGGCGGCGAGTTCGGACAGTTTTTCAATGGGATCGGAATCGTCGGTGGCCAAGGTCGTCTGATCGGCCAGGATCAGCGACGGCCCGGAATCGCGCGCGAGTGCGACCGCTTCGTCGATCGACGCCGCGAACTGGACGGTGGCGAAGTGCGGCGTGAACAAGGTGCGCAACATGCCGCGCACGATCGGATTGCGGTCGAGCACGACGATATGTTCGCCCTCGCCCGCCACCTCGACCGCCGAATCGGGAGCCTCGATGGCGCGCAGCGGCAGATCGACGGTGAAGGTCGATCCCTCCCCCACCACGCTTGTGATCGAGACGGTGCCGTCGAGCGCATGCGCGAGGTTGCGAACGATAGCGAGGCCGAGGCCGGTGCCGCCGAACTGGCGCGTCGTGCCGGCATCGACCTGCTTGAAGGATTCGAACACCTCGTCGAACTTCTCGGCGGGAATGCCGATGCCGGTGTCGCGGATCGCCAGCTGCAGCCGGTCACCGACCGCAGCGACGGTTACCGACAGCGCGCCGCGCTCGGTGAACTTGACCGCGTTGGACAGCAGGTTGAACACGATCTGGCGCAGCCGCCCCGGATCGGTCTCGATCCAGCGCGGGGTGCCTTCATGGGTCAGGGTGAAGTCGAGCCCCTTGGCGCGCGCCTGTTCCTCCCACATCCGCGTCACGTCGCGCAGCGTGGTGTGGAGGTCGGTCGCGGTCAGCTCGACCGTCAGATTGCCCGTTTCCATCTTGGCGACGTCGAGGATGTCGTCGACCAGCGCGCGCATCGTCATGCCCGCGCCGTGAACGATGTTGATGCGGTCGCGCGTCGCCTCCGGCACGGTTGAATCGCGCAGCATGATCTGGGTCATGCCGAGGATGCCGTTGAGCGGGGTGCGGATCTCGTGGCTGGTCGTCGCGAGGAATTCGGTCTTGGCCTTGAGCGCCTTTTCGAGCGCGACATTGGTCTCGCCGAGGACGATGTTGGCCTGACGCACCTGATTGCGGCTGCGGCGGATCGTGTACAGGCCGATGCTCAGCAAGGTGACGATGACGAACGATGCGCTGCCCAGGCCGATGAACAGCGTCCGCTGGAACTCGGCCTTGCGCCGCAATTCGGCGGCCTGCAGATTGGCGATGCGCAGTTCCTGGTTCGCATAGTCGAACCGCGCCGCCATCAGCGCGGTGCTGGTCGAGGTAGCGAGTTCGGTGGCTTCATCGTTGAGTGCGCGCAGCCGTTCGAGATGGACGAGCGCGAGACGGTTCTGCCCCTGTGCGCGATAGATCGAATAGGCCGTGAAATGTGCGTCGCGCATCGTGAACGTCGTTGCTGCGATGTCGATGCCGTCAAAGGCGCGCTCGATCAGTGCCCGTGCCCGCGCGAGCCGGCCTTGCAGGCGCGCGGACTCCGCAGCGACGGACAGCAGGCGGCTTTCGCCCTGCCGCGCAGGATCGCTGCGAACGAGCCGCGTTGCTTCCGCAAGCACCGTATCGGCGTCGCCATAGCGTTTCTGGTCGAGCAGGGACCGCGCGATGTTGACCAGAATGTTGGGGATAAGACCGGTCGAGCCCTCTGCCCGCGCAACCGCCAACGCCTTGCGGTATTCGGCCTCCGCCTGACGCGGCTCTTCCAGCTGCAACAGGACAGCCCCGCGATTGTTGAGCAGGAACATTTGCAGGCGCGGATCACCGGTGTACACCTGCGCGGCCTGTTTGAAATATTTGTCGGCGCTGCGCAGATCCTGTGCGCTGTTGTAGAGCATCGCAATCAGTTGCAGTGCAATCGACTGGCTGCGCTTCTCACCCAGTTTGGCAAAGATGTTGTGCGCCTCCTGAAGCGAGGCGAGCGCTTCCGCGTAGCGCATCTGCGCTTCCTGAACCCCGGCACGTGCAACCAGCAAATCGCCGCGCAATTTGATCGGCGACTGGTCGGCACTGATCAGTCGCAGTGCCCGGGAGATGCGGGGTGCTGCCTCGACAGGTTTGCCGATGCGGATCAGCGCCTCACTCTGCAACCATAAGGCAGTCGCTTCAGCCGTTGCGCGCGCGCCGTCTTCCGGGATTGCTGCGGCGCGACGCTGCGCCTGCTGCGCAAAGCCAAGCGCCGTCCGCGGATCGCTGACCATCGCCGTCTTGGCATTCTCGATCAGCGTATCGGCGGCGCGCTGCTGCGCGGCGGCGGGGGCCGCAAGCCCCAGTGCCAGCCAGCAGAGAAAGAGGGCGACAACCCTCCGCATCAGCCGCTCTTGCGCCAGAAATTCTCGGTACGGCCAAAGCTTGGGCGCATCGTCGCGACCGACTTGAAGCCTTCTTCGTCGAGGTAGCGGACGAACGCATCGAGCGCGATCGGTCGGCTGATCAGATAGCCCTGCACCATGTCGCAGCCCATCACGCTGAGCAGCGCCAGCGCGGCCGGGGTTTCAACGCCCTCCGCGGTCACTTCCATCTCCAGCGCGTGGGCGAGGTCGATGGTCGAGCGGACGATCAGTGGATCGCGATTGCTGCTGGTCAGCTGCATCACGAACATCTTGTCGATCTTGAGCTCGGTCGCCGGAAGCTGCTTGAGATAGGCGAGAGAGGACAGCCCGGCGCCATAATCGTCGATCGCCAGCGGGATGCCGATCGCGGCAAAGGTCTGAAGGTGGCGGATCGCGCTGTCGGGATCGCGGATCACTGCGGTTTCGGTGATTTCGAACCCGATCTTTGCGCCCGAATCCTGGATGATCCGGCACGCCTCCGCGACGAAGCCCTCATCCGCCAGCAAAACGCCCGAGATATTGATGAACACCGGCATGTCATGGCCATGCGCGGCCATCACCTGCTGATCGGCGATCACTTGGCGCAGCGTCCACAGCGTCAGGCCGACGATCTCACCGCCATCCTCCGCCGCGCTGATGAACTCGCCCGGAAGGATCAGGCCGCGCACCGGATGGTGCCAGCGGACCAGCGCCTCGGCACCGGTCACCATTTCGCGGCGGACATTCACCTTGGGCTGATATTGCAGGAACAACTGCCCGGCCGCGATCGCGCGGGGCAGTTCGCGCACCAGCGCCGCGCCGTCGAATGCGGCATGGCTTTGCGACAGGTCGATCGATACGACACCGGTGTCGGTCCGCGCTTGCTCAAGGGCGGCCTCGGCACCCTCGGTCAGCCGTACCTCGTCATCGTCACCAAAGGGCGCAACGGCGAGTCCCCAGACCAGCTGGATCAGATGCCGTTCACCATCGAGATCGACCGAACGCGCGAAATGTAGGGCCAGCCGCTCGATCAGCGCCCGCGCGGTGGCCGGATCGTCGGATTCGAACCCGAGTTCAATCAGTGCACGCCCTGCGGTCACGCTGCGCACGCCCGCTTCGAGTTCGCTCATGCGGTCGGCGAGATCGAGGATCAGCGTGTCTGACCGCGGTCGCCCGAGATGGCGGCGCAGCGACTGGAAATTGGCGATTTCGCACAAGGCGAGCGCGCGCCAACGCGTGCAACCCACCCCGCCGGCGCCGCGCGTCGCCAATGCGTTCGCACCGCTATCGGCAAAATTGTCGCTGACCGCGTCGCTGTCATTCATGGCGATACGCCCCGCCCGGAAAGGCGAACCGTGGAAACCGGCGGGGTCGAAACGGTCAGACATGCTGTCGGACGTAACAGCGAGTGCTGAAGGAAGGTTTAAGGACGCCCCCCGGTGCGCACCAGCGACCTAAGTAGTTTTACAAGGTATCGTTACCAATTGATTCATTATGAATTTTCAGATAACCAAAATGGGTGCGCATTCGTGTGCACAATGGGAGAAAATAGATGTTTGCACTCTTTTTCCGGGACACCGGCGGCGAGACTCTTCGTCCCTGGTAACCCTTTTACGGCCCGGGCCGGCGGCGTGATGGATAGTCCCTCACCCTCGACTTGCCCGGGCTGACCTCCCCAAGATCGGCCGCCATCCTGTTGGGATTGCGGCCTTTATTTTTTCTGATCCGTTTCGGACGCGAAACCTGATGCGTGCGCCCGGCGCGCCGGTTGGCGAAGGCCGACACCGCGCGCAGCCACCTTTCAGCCGGCAACTCGATCATCCCCCAAAGCAAGTTGCCGACGATTCGCGAATCGGTACGACTCGTGGAGTCAGCACGAGTCGCGCTTTGACGCGCGACTCCGAACAAGGTAAATGAATCGCTGCGCAAGGGGGTTTTATGGCGGGCGATGTCTGGTTTTTGATCGCGATGACGTTCAGCTTCGCCGCCTATGGCGTGTATCTGCTGGGCCTGCGCCGCGCGACCGTCCGCCCCAACCGCGCATCCTGGCTGATCTGGAGCGCGTCGGCCGCCGCAGAGGCGCTGACCTATGCCGCCGTAAACCCCGGATCGCCGCAGGGCTGGGTGTTCATCCTGTCCGCCGTGTGCTGCCTGGTCGTCACTGCATGCCTGTGGCGCGGGTCGAACTGGGCGCCGCCGACGACGATCGAAGCCTTTTGCATGGCAGCTTGCCTGAGCGCGCTGCTGATCTGGGTGGCGTTTCGCGAAGCCTATTGGGCGCATATGCTGGTGGTCGCGGCGGTCCCGGTCAGCTTCTGGCCGACCTGGGTCAGCGTCTGGAAAGACCGAAGCAGCGAACGCTCGCCCGCCTGGGGGCTGTGGACTGTCGGCGACCTCGCCACCCTGCTTGTGGCGGCGCGTGCCGGCGGATCGGGCGCGGACGAGTTCGCGTATATCTTCGTCGAGCTGGCGTGCCATGCCAGCATCTGGTTCATGATCGGCCTCACCACCATCAACCCGCTGCGCTCGTTCGGCTGGGCGCGCGGCGGGCTGGTGGTGCTCGACCGCTATCGCCACCCGCGCAATTTGTTCGAGGTCGGCGAGAACCATCTCGGCAAGGCGGTCTATGCCACCTGCCGCTTTGCCGAAGGCGCGGAGTTGATGCGCTTCACCGGCCGGCGCTTCCATGTCGACGACATCCCCAGCCTGATGCGCGGCAGCGACGACCGGTTCGTCCAGGTGACGCCCGATCATTATATGGGTCCGTCGGGACAGCTCGACGATCTGGTCAACCATAGCTGCGACCCCAATGCCGGGCTGCGCTTTACCGATGACGGGGTCATCCTGGTCGCGCTGCGCGATATCGTCGCGGGTGAAGAGATCAGTTGGGACTATTCGACCACGCTGGCGCAGTCGAACTGGCACATGATCTGCCAGTGCCGCGCGCCGGGATGCCGCCGCGTGATCGGCAATTTCGACACGATCGACCCCGACCGGCAGGAGTTTTTCCGCGCCCGCAACCTGGTCGCGCCCTATCTGCGGCGCAAGGATACGGTGGCACCGGTGCGGCGGGCGAGCTAACGCGGTCTATAGATCGGGTCGAACGCACCTTTGGTCGCCAGCAACCGACGCATGTCGTGCGCGATTGCCCGCTCATCGACATTGCCGCGCGCCAATAGGTCCGCCCGTTTGCGCATCGCCGGGCGGCGCGCGGCGGCGGGAAGGCGCGTGATTGCGACATGCTCCTTCACCGTACGCACCCATCGGCTGCTGGGCGAGGGAACATCCTCCGACACGCGCGCGAACGGGTAATCCATGAAGCGCCAGACCCCTTTGTCGCGCTTGTAGAATAGCAGCAGCGTCATCCCGCGCGCAAAGATGTAGCGCGTGCAGCCACCCATCAGCGCATCGGCATTCGGCTCAACCAGCTCCTTGGGATTGCTAGGCGTGTGTGCTGGAACCCTAATGTCGTCCACCACTGTGCCTTGCATCCACCCCATCAAGGTCAATCGTGGCGGTAGGGCAGCGCCCTTGAGCAACAGCGTGGGCTTCAAGATTGTCGTGGAATCGAGACCGTTCCGCTTCGCCCCCTCCACCCGCGCCAACACGATCAGGTCCGCTGCCTGCGCCAATTGCTGGGTATTCGGCACGCGATAGGTCGGGCTCGTTGTACAAGCCACTGCGGCCGACGCCGACATGAGTGACGCGGTCAGAACAGCACGAAGAAGCATGGACAAAGTTTAGAGCGACACCCCGGTTTAAGCGAGATGTTTATGGTCAGGCCGCGACATCCTCGCGCATCAACTCCGAATGCGCCAGTTCC
>JBHYGP010000224.1:0-2281 GCA_051858935.1 Sphingomonas sp. | reverse complement strand
TCGCGCCCCTGCCCTTGCCTTCGCTCTCCAGCATCAGGCTGCCGCCCATCGCAACCATCGAATTGGCGCACCAGTGGAGGCCGAGACCGCCCGATTTGTGCGGGCGGGTCGAGAAGCCGCGCTGGAACAGCTGCGGCGTGGCGGCGGGGTCGAAGCCCTCGCCGTCGTCGGTGATGCGGATCTCGACGCGGTCGGCATGCTCGCGGATCGACACGGCGATGCTGCCCCCTTCGCGCCCGGTCGCGGCGATTGCCTCGGCGGCGTTGGAGAAGAGGTTGCCGATCACCTGGCTCAGCAGCACGCGGTTGGCGAGCACCCAATGCGGCTTGGACGGGAAGTGGAACGCGATCGAGTTTGCGCCGGAGTAACGCGCGATCGTGGCGTTGCGCGCGACCACATCGGTGACGTCGCAGGTGTCGAGCGGGGGGCGTTCATGCGCCTGTTCCTGCTGACGCCCGATAATCTCGAGCACATTGTGCAGCGCGTCGCGGCCGATGCCGAGCTGTTCCTTGCGCGCGTCGCGGGCCTGCCCTTCGCTGGAGAGCGCGGCGGCGACGAAGGCGACCAGTTTCTGACGGCGCGCGAGCGGGATGCTGTCGTCGGCGAGTTCGGACAGCGCGCGGTCGAGCAAGGCGCGGTCGGTCGCGGGTGCCTCGCCCAGCCCCTGGCTCAGCACGGTGCTGATCGGATTGAGCGCGTTGCGGACATTGTGCATCACCGCGACTGCGCTTTCGGACTGGCCGAGCTTGAACGATTGCGCCTCGACCTGTTCGCGCAGATCCTTGAGCTGGCTGAGCATCGCGTTGAAGCTGTCGACCAGGCTGCCGATTTCATCGCGACGCGGCGCTTCGGTCAGGGGCACGAGGTTCCCCGATCCGCGTACCACGCCCATATGCTGTTCGACGCGGTTGAGCGGACGCAGCACCAGCCGTCCGATCATCACGCTGAGCACCGCCATCAGCAACAGCATGAGCGCAGTGGTACCGACCACCGCCAGTGTCAGCATGTTGCGGCCGAGCGCCGACAGGTCGCGCGCCACGCGGAAGGTGGCGCTGGCGACACTCTCTCCGCCCTCCCCTTTCACCGGTACGGCGACCGCGATGTCGCGCTCGCCCGCATCGACCTGCGGGTCCGCGACCGGGGCGTCGAGTGCGATTCCCGCGCGCAGCTGGAGCAGATTTCCGAGCTGCTGCGAGGTAATCATGCGCGCCATCACGACATGGCCGCGCGGGTCGCCGCTGCCGTCGGTGCGGCGCACCTGTGCCACGCCGATCGCGGCGATGCGGTTGCCGAGGCGGGCGTAGAAGCTGGCGCTGTTATCCTTCGCCAGCGCGCGACGGAAATCGATGCGGCGGATTTCGGCGAGCAGCTGCGCGCGCATCTGCGGCACGTCCTTGCTCGTCTCCAGGTCGAGCCAGCGCGCGATCACCACCTCGCCATCCGGGCGGACATAGGCCATGCCGTTGACGCCCAGATTGACCATCGCGGAGGTGGCAAAACTGTCCTCCTCGAACGCGCGGTTGGGCGCGCCCATATAATCGTAGCTCTCGTTCCAGTCGCCATAGTCGCGCACCGACGCCTCGACCTTGGAGGCATATTCGGTGAGCGCGGCGCGGGTGCGCTCGACATGGCCGTCGATCGCCTGCGCCTCCAGCTTGTCGAAGCTGGGGGTGATGACCAGAGCGAGCAGCAGCGTGATACTGGCAGCACCGAGCAGCGCGACCCCGGTCAGGATCGCGACGAGCTTGGCGCCGAGCGAGCGCGGGATACGGGATCGGATGCGGTGCAACATGGTGTGCGGCGGCGTCACCCGTGGGTGCCGGTGGCCGGTGCCGGAGGAGCCTCCTCGTCACCCATGAAGCGCTCATGCGCCGCGCGGATCGCGACATCGGCTTCGAGCGGGCGAGCGAGATAATAGCCCTGGACATGGCTGCACCCGGCGACGCGCAGCGCCTGGAGATGGGCCTCGGTCTCGACTCCCTCGGCGACGACCTCCAGCCCCAGCGCGCGGCCGAGATGGATGATCGAGTGGACGATCGCGGCGCTCTCACGCTCGCGGCCCATGCCGTCGATGAAGCTGCGGTCGATCTTCAGGCAATCCAGCGCGAATTTGCGGATATTGTAGAGCGAGGAATAGCCGGTGCCGAAATCGTCGAGCGCGATGCGGAAGCCCATCTGGCGCAGGCGATAGAGCGTCTCGGCGGCGCGTTCGGCATTGTCGAAGATCGCGGTTTCGGTGATCTCGATCTGCACGCGCTTGGGCTCGATCCCGGCGCGCTCG